>JANMMH010000076.1:0-7275 GCA_031373055.1 Rubrivivax sp.
GGGGAATGCTTACTCACTACGTTGGGGGCCCGCCCTGCGGCTGAGCCCTGTGGCGCGGCATGCATTCAAAAACGTTGGCGCTCCAAGGCCTGTGCGGGCAAAGCCGCCAAGCGGGTGGCCGGCGTAGTGAGTAAGCATTCCCCGAACGTAGCCGGCCACCCGCTTGGCGGCTTTGCATGCCACTGAACGTGAGAGACCTCGCCGCCATCGCGCTGTTCGTCGCAGCGATCATCACCCTGACGTTAACCACAGACTCCGGCGTCTTGCTAACGTTCATCATGACGGCTCTCTATGCCACGTTGCTGTCGCAGGCCTGGAACCTGCTCGGCGGCTACGGCGGCCAGTTTTCTTTCGGCCACGCGCTCTTCTTTGGCACCGGGGCCTACGTGCAATGCGTGGCGCAGCTGAACTTCGGCATCAACGCCTGGGCCGCGATGGTGCTGGCTGTGCTGGCGGCGGCCGGCATCGGCTCGATGGTCGGCGCGTTGACGTTTCGCTATGGCTTGAAGGGCTCGTACTTCGCGCTGGTGACGCTGGCGTTTGCCGAAGTCTTTCGCATCCTCGCGGTGTCGCTCGGGTTCACGGGCGGCGGCGTGGGCTTGATGTTGCCGCTGCAAGAGTCGTTCACCAACATGCAATTCGCCAGCCGGCGTGGCTATATCGGCGTGGTGCTGGGCATGGTGGTGGCGGCCTTACTGACAACCGCCTGGCTCCGCCACTCGCGCTTTGGCGCGCAGCTGCAAGCCGTGCGCGACAACGAAGACGCGGCGCGTGCCATCGGCGTCAATCCGTTTCGCGTGAAGCTCGGGGCCACCGTGCTGTCCGGCGCGTTCATGGGCGCGGGCGGGGCGTTTTACGTGCAGGTATTTCAGTACATCGACCCGGCCATCGCATTCGGCCCGGCGACATCGGTTGAAGCTTTGGTGGGCGCCATCGTTGGCGGCATGGGCACGCTGTGGGGGCCGGCACTCGGCGCACTCGTGTTGCACTTGCTGGCCGAGCTCACGCGCAATCTCTTTGGCCAGCTGCCTGGGCTGAACATGGTGATTTACGGCGTGGTGCTCGTGCTCATCGTGATGTTCTTGCCGCGAGGTTTGGCGGGCCTGGGGCAGACGGTGCGTGAAGTGTGGAGGGCGCGGCGTGATGGCTGAGCCGCTGCTGTCGTTGCGTGGCGTTTCGATCGCCTTCGGCGGGCTGCGTGCCGTGCAGGATGTGAGCTTCGATGTCGCGCCGGGCACGCTCACTGCTTTGATCGGCCCCAACGGCGCGGGCAAGACCACGCTCTTCGCGCTGATGTCGGGCTTCTTGCGGCCCAGTGCCGGCAGCGTGCACTTCGCCGGGCGCGACATCACCGGCCAGGCGCCGCATCTGAATGCACGCGCCGGCCTCACGCGCACCTTCCAGATCGTGCAACCCTTTGCTGCACAAACGGTGCGCGAGAACATCGCCGTGGGCGTGCACTTGCACGAACGCCAACGCAGCGTGGCGCTCGCGCAGGCCGAAGAAGTGGCGCAGCTCGTGGGCCTGGCCCCGCAGCTCGACAAGCCCGCCGGTGAGCTGACGGTGGCCGGCCGCAAGCGCCTGGAGCTAGCACGCGCGATGGCCACACGGCCGCGCTTGCTGTTGCTCGACGAAGTGTTGGCGGGGCTGAACCCGCAAGAGGTGGGCGAGATGCTGCCGGTGATCCGCAGCCTGGTTGCAGGCGGTGTCACCGTGCTCATGATCGAACACGTGATGCAGGCGGTGATGAGCCTGGCGCAGCATGTCTGGGTGTTGGCGCAAGGGCAGTTGATCGCTTCGGGCACGCCGGGTGAGGTGACGAATAACACGCGAGTGGTGGAGGCTTATCTGGGCCACGGCACGGCGGCGCGGCTGCGCGCGGTAGCGCGATGAGCGCGCTCTTGCAACTGCGCGGCCTGCGCGGTGGCTATGGCCGCGTGGAAGTGCTGCGCGGCGTCGACCTGGACGTGCACCCCGGCGAGATCGTCGCCCTGCTCGGCAGCAACGGCGCCGGCAAGTCCACGCTCAACAATATCGTTAGCGGCATCATCCCGGCCAGCGCTGGCACGGTCACCTTCGACGGCCACGACATCACCAACCACCACTACCGCGACATCGTCAAGGCCGGCCTGATCCAGGTGCCCGAGGGCCGCAAGGTCTTCCCCAACTTAAGCGTGCTCGAAAACCTTGAGCTCGGCTCCTTCACCCGTGCCCGCGCGCGCCGCGCCAGCAACCTGGAGCGCGTGTTCGTCATCTTCCCGCGCTTGAAGGAACGGCTGACGCAGAGGGCCGGCACCATGAGCGGGGGCGAGCAGCAAATGCTCGCCATCGGACGCGGCTTGATGGCCGAGCCGCGCTTGTTGATCCTGGACGAGCCCTCGCTGGGCCTGAGCCCCTTGCTCGTGGAAGAGATGTTCACGCTGATCAAACGCCTGCACGGCGAGGGCCTGGCCGTACTGCTGGTGGAGCAAAACGTCGGCCAGTCGCTCGACATCGCGCAGCGCGCCTTTGTGCTGGAAAACGGCAGCATGCGCTTTCACGGCACACCGGCCGAGCTGCTGGCCAGCGACGAGATTCGCCGCGCCTACCTTGGCGTGTGAGTTGGTGCGCCGGCGGGCGTGGTTAGAATTTGTCCGTACAACTTGCCGGAGCCCCGCCGCATGGAAAAGCCCGAGTTCGACCTTTTGATCAAGAACGTGCGCGTGGTGCGCCCCCACGGCAACGAGGTGAACGGCGCCGACATCGCCGTCACCGCCGGCAAGATCGCGAAGGTGGCGCCGGCCATTGCAGCCACCCGCGCGAAAGAAGTCTTCGACGGTCGCGGCCGATTGGCCTTCCCCGGTGTCGTCGACGCCCACATGCATTCGGGCATTTACTCGCCGCTGCCTGAAGACGCCGTGAGCGAATCCAAGGCCGCCGCTATGGGCGGCGTGACCTCGTCGCTGAACTACTTTCGCACCGGCCAGTACTACTTGAACAAGGGCGGGCCGTACAAGAAGTTCTACCCCGAGGTCTTGAAGATCAGCAAGAACCGCTTCCACGTCGACTACGGTTTCCACCTCGCGCCGATGAACACCGAACACATCGACGAGATCCCCATGCTGGTGGCAAAACACGGCGTGGCCAGCTTCAAGATCTTCATGTTCTACGGAAGCCACGGCCTGCACGGCGCGAGCAATTCGCAGCGCGACTTCTTGATGATTGGCGAAGACGAGCGCTACGACGTTGCGCACTTCGAGTTCGTCATGCGCGGCATTCAAAAAGCGCGTGAGATGTTCCCCGAGCGTGCCGCGCAAATCTCGCTGTCGCTGCACTGCGAGACGGCCGAGATCATGACGGCCTATACCAAGCTCGTTGAAAAAGACAAGCGCATGAAGGGCCTGCCGGCCTACCACGCCAGCCGCCCGCCCCACAGCGAAGGCCTGGCCATCTTCATCGCGAGCTACCTCGCCAACGAGACGGCACTGCCCAACATCAACCTCTTGCATTTGAGCTCGAAGAAGGCCGTGCAGGCGGCGATGCTGATGGCCGACGCCTTCCCGCATATCAACTTCCGCCGCGAAGTGACCATCGGCCATTTGATGCTCGACATCACCAGCAAGGCCGCCGAGCTGGCCAAGGTCAACCCGCCGATCCGCCCGCGCGAAGACGTGGAATTCATGTGGGAAGCGCTGCTCTCCGGCGAACTCGACTGGGTGTGCAGCGACCACGCGTGCTGCCGCCAGGAGATGAAGATTCCCAAGCGCTACTTCGGCAACATCTGGATGGCCAAGAGCGGCTTTGGCGGCACCGAGTATCTGCTCCCTTCGCTTGTTAGCGAAGGGAGCCGCCGCGGCATGAGCTACAACCACATGGCGCGCGTGACGAGCTGGAACCCAGCGCAGCGCTACGGGCTGAACAAGAAGGGCGATATCGACATCAGCTTCGACGCCGACATCGCCATCGTCGACCCCGCACACACGTGGAGCATCGCGGCCAAGGATTCACCGTCGACGCAGGGGTACACGCCCTTTGAAGGCATCGAGCTCTCGGCGCGTGTCGACACCACGTTTTTGCGCGGCATGAAGATCTTTGAGGATGGGCAGGTGCTGGGCAAGGCGCGCGGGCAGTATCTGCACAGGCCGACGGCCTAGCGCGCCAGCGCGCTTGAAGGACAATCGCGCCATGCAAGTCAGCACGCAGGAGCGCCAGCGCATCGATGCACTTTGCCAGCGATACCGCGTGCGCCAGCTGCGACTCTTCGGCTCCGCCGCTGTCGGCAGCGAGCGGCCTGACAGCGACGTGGACTTGCTGGTGGAGTTCACGCCCGGCCAGGCGCCCAGCGCGTTTGAGCTGGTTGACTTTCGCGATGCGTTGTCGCAAGTTTTCGATGGCCGCGCCATCGACCTCGCCTTTATCGGCGTGCTCGACAACCCTTACCGCCGCCGCGCTATCGAACCGCAACTGCGGCCCTTGTATCCCGCTGCGGCATGACGATTGCGCGCACGCCCGCTCACCTGAGCGATATGGTGGCCTTTGTGCGTGAGCTTCGCGCCATTGTCGGGGTCACAACGGTGGAAAGCTATCTGCGTCAGCAAGTCCTGAACCTGGCGGTCGAAAAGCTCTTCATCAATCTCGGGGAGGCGGCCCAGTGCGTGCCTGAGTCTGAGCGCATGAAGCTCAGCGACGTGCCCTGGCGCCAGATCATCGGCTTGCGCAACATCCTTGCGCATGGCTATGAGCAGGTTGACCACGAAACGCTGTTTCGCACGGTCACCACCGAGTTGGCCGCTGTCGAGATGGCGCTGTTACGCCATCTTGGTGGCGACGTCGGCGCTTGAACCCGCCTGCGCGCCAGCTCACACCGTCCGACAGGAATCCTTGCTGGGCCGATGCCTGCTATGGCTGCAAGGTCGCGCAGGCGATCGAACCTTGATGGCAACGGTGTCGAGTTCTCTTTTAGCCCCAGGCTCACTCGATCAATTCATCCGCGCGCAGCCGCATGGCAGGCGCAATCGTCAGGCCAATCGCCTTCGCCACGTTCAGGTTGATGATCAGCTCGAACCGGGTCGGCTGCTCGACCGGCAGGTCGGCCGGCTTGGCGCCCTTCAGTATCTTGTCGACGAAGCGCGCCGCCTGGCGCCAGATATCGACCAGGTCCGCCCCGTAAGAGATCAGCCCGCCTGCGTCGACGTAGGGCCGCAAGTCGAACATCGAAGGCAGGCGGTTCCGTGTGGCCAGCTCGGTGATGCGCTGACGGTTCGCATAGGCATGTTGGCCAGTGAGGATGAGCAGAGAGCGCGCGCGTGCATCGGTCGCCGTCTTAAAGGCCGCCTCGATCTCACCCGCGTCCTTGATTTCGAGCGACACCAACTTCCAGCCGCGTGACTTGGCGGCCGCCTGCGCCGCCTCCCACGGCGAGCGCGCGCCACGATCCCAGAGCACCGCAACGGGCGCGGGGCCCGGGACGAGTTCTTTGAGCAGCTCGAGCAGTTTGCCTACCCCGTCGGCAAATTGATGACTCAGCCCGGTGAAGTTGGTGCCGGGGCGACTCAATGTCTGTATCAGACCGTCCGCGACGGGGTCGATGCCGGCCGACATGACCACGGGAATCGTCGCCGTCGCCGGCTTGAGCGCGATGAGCGTGGGCCCGGCGGCGACGATCACGTCCACGCCGAGCCCAACTAGCTCGGCCGCGACAGCGGGCATACGGCCCATTTGGCCTTCGACGCTGCGAACCTCGGTCACGTAGTGTTGGCCATACACGTGGCCGAGTTCAGCAAGCCCGCGCAGCAGCGCCTTGGCATTGGCATGCAAGGGCTGCGGCCCTGCGTAGTCCGAGGCCGAAAAACTGGTGAGCACACCGATCCGATCGACCTTGCGCGCAGGCTGGGCGAATGCGGCCCGCCCCGTCAGCAACAGCCCGCTGGTGCCGATCAAGGCGCGTCGTTTCATTGGTGGGTCTCCCTCGTCGGTGATCAGGGCATGCGCCCGCGCTGCCGTCTCGCAGCGAGCTGGAGCACCTGCGCCGGTCTTGCTCAGGCGCGATTCTCGACGCCAGCTTAGCGCCATTTCCGCAACGCTTGAGTGGCCACGTGTCGCGGCTGAAGCGGCCGGGTCGTTTGCACCGTCGCGCGTACCAACTCAAACCGGCGCCAATGCCAGCCAGGGCGCAGTGGGCCGCACCGCCGTAAGCGCATCCCCAGGCGCAACGATGCCACCGCGCAGCACCACCGCCATCACCCCGGCCTTGCGCACCAGGCTGCCGTCGGCAGCGCGGCCGAGCACCGCGGCCATGAGCCCGGGCTGAAAGGCGTCGATCTGCGCGCAGGGGTTGCGCAGGCCGGTGATGCGCAGCACAGCGTGCGCGCCGACGTGCAACTCTGTGCCTTGCGGCAGGGCCAGCAGGTCGATGCCGCGTGTGATGATGTTCTCGCCCATGGCGCCCGGCGCCACGCTGAAGCCTTGGGCACGCAGTTCGTCCAGCAGTTCGGTGTGCAGCAGGTGCACCTGTCGAAGGTTGGGCTGTGTCCGGTCCTTTGCCACGCGTGAACGGTGCTTGACCGTGACGCCCGCGTGGGCGTCGCCCTGCACACCCAGCTCGGCCAGCAGCGTGATGCTGGCGTGGCTCGCCTTCGAAAAACTGTGGCCGGCGCTGGCATGCACGGCCACGACACGTGGCGACAACGGCGCTGGCGCCGACACCACCGCCGTCACGGCCTAACGCCCAAGTGGTGCGCATGCAGCGCCGCCGACAGGCTCTCGCGCGTGCAATGCATCAGCATCGCGGGGCCGTCGGGGGTGTGCACGACGCCGACGTCGACAAAGCCGGCGCGCCGGTAGCTGGCGATGGCGCGTGCGTTGTCGGGGTGGGGGTCGGTCTGCACGCGGCTGACCGTCGCATCCGTGAAGAGCCGGGCGTTGAAGGCGCGCACCATGGCCGCGCCCAGGCCAAGGCCCAGGTCGGCCGCGTTCGCCAAAAACTGGTCGATGCCACGCGCGCCGGGGTCGGTTTCCTGCGGCCACCAGTCGCCGCCGACCGACATCACCGCGTAGCTCTGCATGAAGGCGAAGGGCTGGCCCTGGTGCCAGACGATGAAGCCACGCTCATGGGATGTGGGCGCGATGCGCGGCAGGTAGCGCGCCTCAAATGCTGCCAGCGTGCCGGCGTCAAACCACCAGGGCTGCAAGTGCGGGCGCGCGCGCCAGGCGTGCAGCATGGGCAGGTCGGCCGCCGTCATCGGCCGGAAGTCGAAGTCAGCGTGGGCGCTGTGCATGGCGGCCACTGTATCGTTG
>JANMMH010000092.1:0-9092 GCA_031373055.1 Rubrivivax sp.
CAGCAACACCAGTACGACCGCAGCCGCAACGGCAGCGCCCGAAGCGCCAAGGCGCATCGCCTTCGTGCAAGCGATGTGGCACGCCGAGATCGTGCAGCGTGGGCATGAAGGCTTCATGGCCGAGGCCGAACGCCTGGGCGTGCTGCCCGAGCGCATCGACACGTTCACGGTGCCTGGCGCCTTCGAGATCCCACTGTACGCACGCCAACTTGCACAGTCAGGTCGCTACGCTGCCGTGGTGGCCTGCGCATTTGTGGTTGACGGCGGCATCTACCGCCACGAATTCGTGTCCGACGCCGTCGTCCAAGGCCTGATGCGCGTGATGCTCGACAGCTTTGTTCCCGTCATCAGCTGCGTGCTCACGCCCAAGGAGTTCCACGAGCACGAACAACACCGGCGTTTCTTCCACGAACACTTCGTGGCCAAAGGCGCCGAAGCCGCGCGGGCTTGTGTGCAGACGGTGGATGGGTTGAAAAGGTTGTCAGCGCAGTTGACTCGTTAGCAGCTAGCGCTGCAGCGACTTCAGGAACAGGTGCAACGCCCCCACATCCACGTCGCTCATCTCGCGCAGGGTCTCGAACGGCATCACCGCAATGGCGCTGCCGTCAGGGCGTTTGCCGCTCTTGAACATCTTCTTGAAGGCCTCGGCGTCGGCGTAGCGCGGCATCACGCTGTCAGGCCCTTGGCTCAAGCGCGCGGCGGGTGGCCAGTCGGGCGGGCCGCCGACAACTTTGCCGCCGGCGAACTGCTCGCCGTGGCAGCCTTTGCACATCTGCGCGACGTACAGGCCATGCTCGACGCTCAGGCCTTCGGTCACCGGCGTGGCCGGTGGCAGGCTGTGGTCGATGCGCGACGCGGCGTCGGGGATCTGGCCCAGGCCGTAGAGCACGCGCACGGGCAGCGGCAACTCGAACGCGGCAGCCTTGCCGGCGGTTGGTGCCAGGCTCTTCGTGTAGGCGATCAAGGCGCCGGTGTCAGCGTCGGTCATGCGGTTGTAGTCCTGGCTGGGCATGATGAAGACGGGCTGAGCATTGGGCTTGACGCCGTGGCGGATCACGCGCACCCAGTCTTCGGTCTTGTACGCAGCCACGACATTGCCCGCGCCCGGGCTGATGTTGGGTGAGCTGACCTTCATGCCCTTGCCGTCGTCGATGACGATGCTGCCCGCACCGTTGGCGCCGTGGCATCCGCCGCAGCCGCGTGAGGCGAAGAGGTAGCGGCCGCGCTCCAGGGCTGCGGCGTCGCTGGGCACGGTGATGGCCTTGACCTGCACGGCCACGACGCGGGTGCGCCGCTGCTCGCCCAGCCACAGGCCCGCCGCGATCAGCACGGCCACGGCCAGCGCCAAGACGAGTAGAAGTTGCAGCCCGCGTTTGATCCAGACGTTCATGGCGTTCTCACCTCGGAAAAGCCAAAGTTTACGAAGGGTCTTCAATGCTGAACGTTCGGGATGACCCTCAGCGCGAGGCTGGGCTGGCCGCTGGCGGCACGGGCACATAGATCACGCCGGCCATGCCGCCCACGCAGTCACGCGCTTGGCTGGCGCTGCACTCGGGCACCTGCGGGCGCGGCGTGTCGGCGGCACCCGGCCGGCCGACCAGCGTGAGCACGAGGGTCGCGGCGGTGGCGATGGCCACAGCGGCGAGCAGGATGCGCCGGCGCGCGTTCATGACGCGGTATTCGTGGTGCTCGGGTTCTCTCATCGCGGCTCAGGGTGCATGGCCGATTGTCGCCACCAAGTCTGCGAACGCCGCGCGCACAGCGCTGATGTCAAAGTTGTCTCGGTGGCCGATGAGCACAAGCTGGCCGTGCGCGGCTGCGGCGTCAAACGGGCTGACCTCGCAGCGCGCGCCTGCCGCCTGCACTAGCCAGCCCATGCCGGCGGTGTCGCGCCACAAGCCTTTGGCGCGCGCGATGGCGTGCGCCGGGTCGCTGAGCCACTTGCCCAGTGCGTGTACGCAGACGTTGTGCGGCAGCGCCACGGTGCAGCTGACAAACGCCGCCTCGGCTGCGTCGGCGCTCTGCCAGTCGACCGGCCTTGACTGTGCGCCAAAGTCCAAGGCCAGCAAGCTTGCTAACGGTACTTGTGCGTGCACACTTGGCAGGCACAGTGCGTGCGGCGCGGCGCACTGCAGGCTCTGATGAATCGCGCTCAGCTCGGCGGCCGGCACGCGGTCAGCCTGATTCAACAAGATCAGATCGGCCTCGCGCCACTGCTGCTGCACCAGATCGCCGACATAGGGGTCGGCCAGAAGCTGGCGCACACGCGACGCGTCGGCGAGCACCACGATCGCCGCCACTTGCACCTCAGGCGTTAGCCGCGCCGTGCGTGCGGCGGCCGCGGGCAGGGCCACGCCGCTGGTTTCGATGAGCACGAGCTCGGGCGCGGGCCGGCGCTGCGTGATGCTGCGCAAGGCGCCCACCAGGTCGGCGCCGTAGCTGCAACACAGGCAGCCGCCCGTCAGGCTCATCACGTCGCCGTCGCTGCTTTCGATCAAGGCGGCGTCGATGTTGACGCTGCCAAAGTCGTTGACGAGCACGGCGATGCGCTTGCCCTCGGCGTGGCGCAGCAGGTGGTTGATGAGCGTGGTCTTGCCGGCACCCAAATAGCCAGCGATGACGAGGGCGGGGGTCACGTCGTGTGCAGCGTTGGCGTCACGCCGGGAACACGCGCCCGCCTTGCACGGTGCCCCATACGCGGATGTCTTTCAGCGCCTGCGGTGCCACCTCCGTCGGGTCGTCATCGAGCACACAAAAGTCGGCGCGTTTGCCACATTCGATGGAGCCGATCTCGCCATCCAGCCGCAGGGTGTAAGCCGCACCCAGTGTGATGGCGTGCAGTGCTTCATCGACACGCAAACACTCGGTGGCACCGAGCACACGCCCGCTGGCGCTGAGGCGATTCACAGCACACCAGGCCGTGAACAAAGGGCCCAGCGGTGTGATTGGCGCGTCGCTGTGGATGGCCAGCGGCACACCGGCGTCAAGCGCGCTGCGGCAGGCGTTCATGCGCGCGGCGCGCTCGGGGCCGACGGTCACGTCATGGTGTTGGTCGCCCCAATAGAAGAGGTGGTTGGCGAAGAGGTTCGCGCACAGCCCGAGTGCCGCCATGCGGTGAAACTGCGCCGCGTCGGCCAACTGCACATGTTGCAGCGTGAAGCGATGGTCGCGCGCGGGGTGCCGGTGGATGGCGGTGTCAAAACTGTCCAGCGCCATGTCAGTGGCTTCATCGCCGTTGGTGTGGGTGTGCACGAGCAGGCCTTGCTGCAAGGCCAGCGCGTAGGTCTCAACCAGCACCTCGGGCGCGGTGTACCAAAGGCCTTGCGGCGCGCCATTGAAGTAACCCGGCCAGCGCAGCCGCGCCGAAAAGCCCTGGATCGAACCATCGGCCACGAGCTTGATGCCGCCCAGTCGCAGCATCTCGGTGCTGCGTGCGCGCAGTGCGCTGGCGCGCTGCACGGCCTGCGTGGGCGTGATGCCGAGCAGGCGCAGCAGCGGGGCGATGCGCACGGGGTAGGTGTCTTCGCCTGTCACGCCCAGCAAGGTCTCGACGCCACCGTCGTCCAGCGTCGCGGCCAGGTCGGTGGCGGTGGTCACACCGGCGCGCACACATAACTTTCCAAAGGCGCGCATACCGGCTTCGTCCCCGCCCAGGAAGTTGCGGCTCAAGCCGACATGCTCCAGCACCGGCATCATGGCTTCGGGGCCTTTGAGCTCTCCCGTGGGCAGGCCGTCGGCGCCCAGCGGAAAGGCCGGGTGCTCGATGCCGGGGCGCAGAAAGCCGGCGAGTTCAAGTGCGGCGCTGTTGACGTTCAAGATGTGGCCACTGGCGTGCAGCACGCCCACCGGGCGTGTGCGGCTCACGGCGTCGAGGTCGTGGCGTGTGCAGCGCTGGCTGCCGAAGTAGATCGGGTCGAAGCCCCAGCCGACCACCGGGCCGTCGTTGGGCGCGGCTGTTGACAAGGCGCTGATGACAGCGGCCAGGCTCTTCGCCCCTGCCACCTGCCGGCCATCAGGGTCGCCGACATCGAAGAAGCCGCAGTAGGTGTAGCGCCACAGCGCGCCGGCCATCAGGTGGCTGTGGCCTTCCACCAGGCCGGGCATCAGCACCTTGCTGGCAAAACGTTCGTCAAGTTCGGCCGCGCCCCAGCCACGCAGATCGTCGAGCGTGCCCACGCCCAGGATGCGCCCGCTGCGCACGGCCACGTGCGTGGCCAGGGGCAAGGAGCGGTTCATGGTGATGATCTTGCGAGCGGCGTAAATCGTGGTCGGCATAGAGCGGCTGGGTGGATTGGAATGGGCCCGGCATTGTTAGCCCGGCCGCACGCGCCGGCTCGCCGCGCGCAGCAGCAGGCGCGAATACAGACGATGAAACCCAAGCAATGAACTGAAGAGCCAGCCCAGGCTCGGCGCTTCGCCCGGCGCGGCGCGGCGCGGCACGACGGCGGAGCCGAAGTGCAGCCGCGTTCGCGGCGCAGCGGATGGCGACGCGGTGGGCGAAGCCATCAGCCAGGACCTCGTGCGCCCCGAGACGTCCGCCAGCAGCAGTTGCGCCGGCGTTTGGCTCTCCACGGTCCAGGCCGCGAACTCAGTCAGCTCACCTGCGGCCAGTTGACGCGCCTGCGCGTCGGTGGACGGGCTGGCTGCAAGCACCTTGAGGATCCAACGTTCGATCTTGAACAAGCCCGAGGTGTAGAAAGCCTCGACGAACGCGGCCTGGGTGACGGTGCCCGCCACGTCGATGGCGTAGCAGTCGGCAAACCCGCCGCCGTCAAGGTAGCGACGCAGCAGCGCGTGGGGCGGGATCTCGCAGGCCTGAACGGCTGACATGGTGGTGGACCCCCAGGGTTCGAGGCAGCCGCAGATGCGCATCACCTCAAGCGTTAGCATACCGCGCCGACCTTCGGCACAGAGGCAGCCCATGGCGATCCAGCAACTCGACCACTACTTCGTTCGCGCCAAAGACCTCGAGCGCTCGCGCCATTTCTATTGCGAGCTGCTCGGCTTCAACGTCATGCCGCGCCCGGACTTCCCGTTTCCCGGCTACTGGCTGGGCGTGGACGGCAAGATTCAGGTCCACATGGGCCTGCATGGCATTCCGCAGGCACCGCGCTTCTACCTGGGTAGCGACGCGCAATCAGCCACCGACAACAGTGGTGTCGTGGACCACATCGCCTTCACTGCCGACGCGCCCGAAGCCATGGCCGAACGCCTGCGGGCTGCGGGCGTGACGCCGCGCCTGCGCTACATCGCCGAAGTCGCACTGCTGCAGCTCTTCGTGCGCGACCCCGACGGGCTGATGATCGAGTTGAACTACCCCGGCATCACCACCTTGCCGGCTTGGGCCGCGGACGCGGAGGGCTACGCGCCTTGACGCCGGTTCACCCGCAGCTGCCGATGTGCCCGCACGCGGTGCAGAACTCGCAGCCGTCTTTCTGAATCACCGCCGCGTTGCCGCATTCGGCGCACAGCGCACCGGGCAAGGCCAGCGCGGGACGTGGCGGTGCGCTGGGGGCTTGCAGCATGCCCATCTCGCGCACCGGGTAGCCGCGCTCGTCCAGCACGCCCAGCATGGCGTAGCGATGCACGATCAGGCGCGCGATGTAGGCCACCGTCGACGGCCATGTCTGCTGCCTTTGCGGGCTGCCATCGTGGCTGGGGACGAAGGCCATGAAGTGGCCCAGGGGCTCGGCGTAGTTGAGCAGCTTGCGCAACTTCATGCCGATCCATGCCGGGTCATGCACACGCATGTCCAGCGACAGCACACGTGCCAGGCCATCCATCGCGCGTGGGTAGTTGCCCGAGAAGCCGAGCGCGCAGGGCCGGGTGATGGTGCCGCTGTCGTCAGCGCCGGCGTGGGGCAGCGTGACTTCCTTGAGCGTGAGCGTGAAGTCTTCGCCGCTGGCCGGGTTGTGCACGTCGACCGACCAGGCCAACGTTCCACCAGGGCCGGTGCGTGGCTCGTCGCGGCTGAACATGGCGTCGATGACAGGTGTGGCGCTGCGCTGGTCGTCGACTTGCGCCCACAGCCCGAGCTGCTCGCAGCGCCAGCGGATCACTGCCGCGGTGGCCGCCACCACCCCCGGGAAGCGCCGCTTTTCGCCGTGTGGCGGGAAGGGCATGTCAAAGGCCAGCTCTTCCTGCACCGTGGCCAGGGCGTCGAGCTTCAAGGCCAGCCAGGCAGCGTCTTTGCTGCGCATGTCCATCGACAAGGTCTTGGCCAGTGCGCCCAGGCCGCGTGGCTGCTCCGCGCCATTGACCCAGACCTCGAACGGCGCCGGTCGCCCATGCTCGGGCCACTCGCCCACGAAGAGCGCGAAGCTGCCACCCGGGTGTTGCAGCATGTAGCTCCAGGCCATGTTGCCTGCTGGAAGCTCGGGGCGCCCCGGCCAACGCAGCGAGGCCAGCACCGGCGTTGGCAGGCGCTGCAGTGACAAGCGACGGTTGGCCAGAGTGCCGGGCTCGCTAACTTCAGGCGTTAGCGGACTGGGCGCGGCGCTGAGCACGGCGCCCAGCACGGCGTTGGGGCGGTAGGTCGCCAGGCCCTTGAGCCCCGACTGCCAGGCGTGGCGGTAGAGGTCGGCAAAGTCGGCATAGGGGTAGTCGGCGGGCACGTTGACGGTCTTGGAGATCGCCGAATCGATGTACGGCGCCACCGCCGCGACCATCGCCTCGTGCGCCTGCGCACTCATCTCCAGGGCGGTGACGAAGGCCGGTGTCAAGGGCGTGTCTGTGCCTTTGAGATGCCGGTACAGGCGCCAGGCATGGTCTTCGACCGCGTAGGACGTGAAGCTGCCGTCGCCGTTGCGTTTCTTGCGCGTGTAGGTCCACGAAAACGGCGGCTCGATGCCGTTGCTGGCGTTGTCGGCAAAGGCCAGGCTGATGGTGCCCGTGGGCGCAATCGACAACAGGTGCGAGTTGCGTACGCCGACAGCGCGGATGCGCTCTTGCAATGCCACGGGCAGCCGCGTGGCAAAACTGCCGTGGGCGAAGTAGCCGTCGGCGTCAAAGAGCGCGAACGCGCCACGTTCCACGGCCAGGTCGGCCGACGCCGCATAGGCCGCGTCGCGCATCGTTGAAGCGATCTCGGCCGCAGCCACACGCGCATCCGCGCTGTCGTAGCGCAAGTTGAGCATCACCAGCGCGTCGCCCAGGCCCGTGAACCCCAGGCCGATGCGGCGCTTGTTGCGTGCTTCCTGCGCCTGGTGCACCAGCGGCCAATGCGTCACGTCGAGCACGTTGTCCAGCATGCGCACGGAAAGCTGCACCAACTGTGCAAACGCCTGCGTATCAAAACGCGCCTGCGGCTCGAAGGGGTCGTGCACAAGACGCGCGAGGTCGATCGAACCCAGGCAGCAGCAACCATAGGGCGGCAGCGGCTGCTCACCGCAAGGGTTGGTGGCGGTGATGGTCTCGCAGTACGCCAGGTTGTTGTCGCGCGCAATGTGGTCCAGGAAGAGCACGCCGGGCTCGGCGTGGTCGTAGGTCGACTGCATGATGAGCTGCCACAGCGCACGCGCTGGCAGGCTGCGGTAGACCCACAGGCCGTCGCCGCGCTGGTGGGCACCACGGCCCCGCAGCGCCGGGCTGGGGGCGGCGCGGTGTACCAGCGGGATAGCGGCGTCGTCGTCCACGGCGCGCATGAAGGCGTCGCTGACGCCCACCGAGAGGTTGAAGTTGCGCAGCTCGCCCTGGTCTTTGGCGCGCACGAATTCTTCGATATCGGGGTGGTCGATGCGCAGCACGCCCATCTGCGCACCGCGGCGCGAGCCGGCCGACTCCACCGTCTCGCAAGAGCGGTCAAACACCCGCATGTACGACACCGGCCCCGAGGCGCTGGACTCGGTGCTGCCGACCCACGCGCCGCGCGGGCGTATGCGCGAAAAGTCGTAGCCCACGCCACCACCCCGGCGCATGGTCTCCGCCGCTTCGGTGAGTGCGGTGTAGATGCCGGGGAAGCCATCGTCGTCGCTGGCGATCGAGTCGCCCACGGGCTGCACGAAGCAGTTGATCAGCGTGGCGGCCAGCCCTGTGCCAGCGGCCGAGTTGATGCGCCCGGCAGGGATGAAGCCATCACGCTGCGCTTGCAGGAAGCGCGCCTCCCATTGCGTGCGCGTGTCCGCCGCTTCGGCCTGCGCCAAGGCGCGTGCGACGCGTTGGCGCACGTCGTCCACGCTGCGCTCATCGCCCTTGGCGTATTTCTCGCGCAGCACGTCCTCGCTGATGGTCTGGGCGGGCAGGGTGGTGGCTATGGGAACCGCAGTGGGTAGGGGCATCGGCATGGCGCCTGAGCGGCGGCAAAGTGGGTTGTGACAGCAGCGACAAAGCGTGTGACCCTAGCCAGCATCGGCATGCTTGGGCTTGTCCTTGATCAGGCCCGATCTAAATCGGCCTCAGAGCCACGGCAAAGAGTTCTTGCGCAGGGCCACGGCGACGATGTAGGCGACGCAGCCTAAGGCTGCCAGCCAGGCGGCCACGCGCACCGCCAGCGTGCGGCCGGGGCGCAGGGCCAGCACGCCTAGGCCGATGTAGCACATCAGCGCGATGATCTTTGCCGCGAGCCAAGGTGTGGTCAAGGGGTTCAGGCGCAGCAGCCACACCATCAACAAAGCCGAGGCCAGCAGTACGGTGTCCACCACATGCGGCATGGTTCGCGCCGCACGGCTGCGCACCCAGGGCGCTTGCACGAACGCAGCGACGCCGCGGACGAAAAATCCGCCTACCGACAACACCACCGCGGCTTGATGAAGCGTCTTGACGTCGGCGTAGTCCACGCCCTTCAGCCTGGCTTGCCGTCAAGCCTGGGCCGGCACAGCCGCGGCCCGTAGGCCAGTGCATACAGCGCAAATCCGGCCGCCCAACAAAGCGCCGAAAGCACGAGTGCGCTCAACCATGCGCCGGGGGGCAGCAGCGGCGTGGCCACACGCACCACGGCACCTGCGAGCACAAGCAAATAACACAGCACATCCACGGTGTCGCTGCGCAAAGCCATGGCCAGGTGGCCACGCGCGGTGCGCGTCATCATGCCGATGGTGAGCATGCCGATGGCGCCCGCGCTCAAGGCATGCACGGCGGCGGCGCTGGGCACAGCG
>JANMMH010000142.1:0-5399 GCA_031373055.1 Rubrivivax sp.
CCAAACCACTGGCAACAGCCAAGCCGCACTCAACGCCAGCATCGCCAGCAACGGCGCGCCCATCACCGCCAGCGGCAGCTTCAATCTGCTGGTGCCGGGCAACACCAACAACGCCAGTCTGCTCGTGGGCATGGACACCAACAGCGCCGGCGCCAAGACGGGCAGCGCCACGATCAGCTTCGTCTCCGACGCCAGCAACGTCGGCGGCTGCGCCCCCAACTGCCAACTCAACCTGGCCAGCCAGAACGTCAACGTCTCGGGCAATGTCTACCGCCTGGCCAACCCGAGCTTGAACACCGGGGCGGTGAACCTGGTGATGCGCGTGGGTGACGCCGTCGGCGCCAACCAAAATGTGTCCCTTACCAACACCAGCCCCGACATCTTCACCGAAGGCCTGAAGGTCAACATCAGCGGTAGCACAGGCAATGCACAGGGCGCTGGCAGCATCGCCAACCTGGCAGCTCAAGCCAGCGACAACACCTCGATCAAGGTCGGCCTGGCCTCCAGCGCCGTGGCGGGCCTGAGCAGCGGGCAAGTCAATTTGGCGTTCATCTCCACAGGTGCGGGCACCACGGGTGGCGCTGAAGTCGCCGCGCAGACTGCCGCTGGCAGCGTCACCGTCAACGGCAAGGTCTACACGCCGGCCGTGGCCTTGCTGACCACGCCGACGCTCAACTTCGGCGTCGTGCGCGTGGGTGATGTGGTGAGCGAGCGGCAGGCCAGCATCAACAACACCTCCGCCGTCACGGCCTTGAACGACACCTTGCGCGCCACCATGACAGGTGTGGCCGGCCCCTTCACGGGTGGCGGACAAGTCAGCGGCATCGCCGCGCAAACGAGCGGTCAGATCAACGTCGGGCTGAACACCGCCAGTGCCGGTGTGTACAACGTTGGCGCCAATGTGGCCTTCCTCAGCCAGAACCCCGAGTTGGCTGATGCGTCGGCCGGTGCCAATGCCGGTGTGAACCTGCTCGCGCAGATCAACAACCTGGCCTATGCCGACTTCGACTTCCTCGCGGGCCTGGGTGTGTTGACGCAAAACGGCAGCAACTACGTGCTCGACCTGGGCGACATCACGCTGGGAAGCAGCATCAACAGCCTCTTGCGCATCGACAACGACACCGTCGGTCCGGCCGATGTGCTAAGCGGGCTGTTTGACGTCAGCGCGGTCAACGACTTCGTCTTGAACGGCTGGAACGCCATCAACAACCTGGGCGCCGGCGAACATGTCGACACCCTGGCCTTGAGCTACCTCGCGGCGCAACTGGGCCTGTATGAGGACACGATTGTCTTCAACGGTCGCGGCACCAATGCCAACGACCCTGTTGGCCTGGCGCAGGCACGCAACCTCATCATTCGCGCCAACGTCGTCGACCCCGATGGCCACCCCGTGCCCGAACCCGGTATGCTGGCCCTGCTGCTGGCAGCCGCCGTAGCCGGTGTGATCGCGAGGCGGCGGCGTTTGCACTAAGCCTGGAGGGCACGAGTACATGACACGAGCGCAATACTGGATCGTCACCTCACTGGCCGCGCTGTGCGTGGCGATCATGGCGCTGAACGTCACCTTGACCAGCCTCAATCGCAGCCGGCAGGCCGAGGTCGCGCAGCGCCAGCAGTACGTGCAGCAGTCGGTGCAACTCGAAAGCCTTTACCGCGAGATCGTGCGCGCGCTGGCCGAACTGGCGGCGCGCAATAACGACGAAGATGTGCGTACCCTGCTGCAGCGCCACGGCATCAGCTATACCGTCAACCCGGCCGCTGCCCCGGCCCCCACGCAAAGCGCACCACGCAAATGATCAATCGCGAAGGCGGCAAGACCGTCATCAAATTGCCCAAGGCTGCCGGGGTGGGCACCACAGCGGCAAGTTCGTCAGACGACGCGCCGGCCGGTCCCCAGACCGACATTGAAGCCGACACACTGCCCGTAGCCGCGCAGCCAGGCAACGCGGCCATGAGCGATGCGGACGCACGCGATGGCGCCTATGAGGAGGCGGCGCGCAAGGCATCAGCACACGGGCCGTTCGTACCGCTGCTCTTGCTAGCGGCCGCTTCGCTGGCATGGATGGGTTTCCAGAGCTGGCTGCTGCTCACCGACCGCCAAGCGCTACAAGCTGCGCACGCGAGCCAACAACAAACCGTCGACAACGCCGCCAAGCTGCGCGCCTCGCTTGACACCCTGGCCGCAGACACCCAGCGCCTGGCCGAAGCCGGCAATGGCAACGCCAGGCTGCTGGTGGAAGAGCTCAAAAAACGCGGCGTCACCATCAACCCCGCTGCCGCCCAAGCCGGCAAGTAGCCGACTAGCCGCGCGGGTGATGCTTGGCGTGCAGGGCCTTCAGCCGCTCGCGAGCGACGTGGGTGTAGATGGTGGTGGTGCCGATGTCGGCGTGGCCCAATAACATTTGAACGACGCGCAAGTCGGCACCGTGATTCAGCAGGTGCGTGGCGAAGGCGTGGCGCAAGGTGTGCGGCGACAGCGGCGTGTGGATCTCAGCCTTCAGTGCATAGCGCTTGATGAGCTGCCAGAACATCTGCCGCGACATCGCGCTGCCACGCACGGTGACGAAGAGTGCCTCGCTTGTGCGGGCTTGCAGAACCGCGCCGCGGGATTCGGCGAGGTAGCGGCGCAGCCAGTCGTGCGCGTCGTCGCCAAAGGGCACCAGGCGTTCTTTGGAGCCTTTGCCCACCACGCGCAGCACGCCTTCGTTCAGGCCCACGTGTACCGTCTTCAAGCCCACCAGTTCACTCACGCGCAGGCCGCTGGCGTAGAGGATCTCGAGCATGCAGCGGTCGCGCAAGCCAAGCTCCGTGGTGACATCAGGCGCGTCGAGCAAGGCCTGCACCTGCGCCTCGCTCAAGCTCTGCGGCACACGCAGCGGCTGGCGCGCGGTGAGCATGCGCAGCGTGGGGTCGTCTTGCACCAGGCCTTCACGCAAGGCCCAGCGAAAGAAGCGCTTGAAGACACTCAGGCGGCGGTTGGCGCTGGTGGCGCGGCTGCCCTGGTGGCGCGCACTGACGTAGCCCAGCAGGTCGCTCTCGGTGCTCGCCTGCAAGGCATGCTCGCCTTGAGCGGCGAGCCAGGCGGCGTAGAGCGTCAGGTCGCGCCGGTAGGCTGCCAGTGTCAGCGGCGCCAAGCCGTCTTCGATCCACAGCGCGTCGACAAAACGGTCGATCAGCGCTGCGCTGTCCATGCTCAGCGCTCGCTCACGCTAGCGTCATTCCAGCGTGAGCTTTTGCTTGGTCACCACGCTTTGGTAGACCTCCAGCTCGGCCTTGATCTGCGCGGAAAATTGCTCGGGCGTGTTGCCGATGATGAGCGAGCCGGTGTCTTCAATGCGCTTGCGCACGTTGGCGTCTTCGAGCGTCTTCTTCACGGCGGCGGCGACCTTGTCCACGACATCTTTGGACAGCCCTTTGGGCCCCAGCACGCCGTAGTAGGCCATGCGGTTGACGGGCTCCAGGCCCACCTCTTTGAAGGTCGGCACATTGGGCAACTGCGCCAGGCGCTGCGGCGCCGAGACCACGATGGCAATCAAGCGCCCGTCTTTGATGAAGGGCAAGGCCGAGGGCAGGTTATCGAAGATCACCGGCACCTGCCCGGCCACCGTGTCGTTCAGCGCCGGGCCCGCGCCGCGGTAGGGGATGTGGGTCATGAACACACCCGCCAGGCTCTTGAAGAGCTCCGTCTGCAAGTGGCCGATGCCACCCGTGCCCGAGCTCGCGTAGCTGTGTTTGCCCGGGTTCTTTTTCAGCTCGGCGATGAAGCCTTTGTAGTCGCGCGCCGGGAACGAGGGGTGCACGGCGATGACGTTGGGCGTGGCCGCGATGTTGATGATGGGCGTGAAGTCGGTCAGCGGGTTGTAGCCAATCTTCGCGTTGATGGCCGGGTTGGCGGCGGTGGTGGACACCGTGGCCATGCCCAGCACGTGGCCGTCGTTGTTGGCCTTGATGACTTCAAGCGCACCCACCGAGCCGCCGCCACCGGCCTTGTTCTCCACCAGCACTTGCTGGCCCAGCGTGGCGCCCATGCGCTCGCTGACGATGCGCGCCACGATGTCGGTGGTGCCGCCTGGAGCGAAGGGCACGATCAAGCGCACGGGCTTGCTCGGGTAGCTCTGTGCCACGGCCACCAAGGGTGCGACCAGTGCGGCAACGATCAAGCTCAGGTTCAGGGCGATTCGGGTCATGGCAGGCGGGCTCCGCGAGGTGGCTGGTGAGGGTGGATTCGGGCGGCGCGCATTGTCGCCGTCAGGGCCGAGACTTAAGAAGCCGGCCCGCCCAATAGCCCCGTTTTCAGTTCGGGATCGACGGGCTTGTCGCCGATGAAGATCTTCAACAGCGCCGTGTAGAAGTCTTCGCCGGGAATCGGCGCGCCCCTGGCCACGCCGTTGAGGCTGAAGTGCATGCCGCTGCCGGGCACCCAGTCAAGGTCAACCACGTCGCCCTTGTGCACGGTACCGATGGTCTGCACACGCTGCTCGAAGGTGGCCATTCGTTCGCGTAGGCCGGGAAGTTCGCTCTGCGCGGCGTTGCGCGTGATGCCGTTATCGATGGCCTTGGTGAATTCCACCGCAGGCACTTCCAGCAGCATGCGAATCTGCAAACGCTTGGGGCCTGCGGCGGCGATGGCTTGCGCCGCGCTGCTGGCCTTGCTGCTGAGGTACAGGCCGGCCGCGTAGCCCTTGATCCAGGCCACGGCGCGCAGGCCCACGCCGTTGAGGCGCAAGTCGCTGTCGGCCACACGCAGTTGCGACAGGAAGGTTTGGCCTTCGAGCTTGATTTGCGCGCTGGCGGGGCCGTGCAGCAGTACCGTGGCCGTCAGGGCAATTAGCAAGCGGCGCAGCAAGGTCAAAGGCATGTGGGGTACTCAAGGTGTCGAAGCAGCAGGCACAACGTTGTGATGGGTACTTTCGCCGACAGCCACCGTGCGCTGCGCCAAGGCCCAGTCGATGTGCTGTCCCACCAGATCATCGGCACTGGGTCTGGCCTCGTGCAGCGCTTTCGCCACCGCTGCGTCGCCTTGCACACGCCATGCGTTGCCCAGTGCCACCGCCAGGTTGCGCCGCCAGCGTGCCCAGCCGATGCGGCGAATAGCGCTGCCCTCGGTGCGGCGCAGGAACTCGTCTTGCGACCAGGCCCACAGCGTGAGCAGCGTGCTGCCGGCCATGCCGTCACGAACGTCAAAGTCGGTCAGGGCAGCGCGCGCGGCGTATTTATTCCAGGGGCACACGAGCTGGCAGTCGTCGCAGCCGTAGATGCGGTTGCCTATCGCTGCGCGCAGCGGCTCGGGAATGGCGCCAACATGCTCGATCGTCAGGTAAGAAATGCAGCGCCGCGCGTCGAGCTTGTAGGGGGCCACGATAGCCTGCGTGGGGCAGACGTCGATACAAGCCTGGCAG
>JANMMH010000186.1:0-4690 GCA_031373055.1 Rubrivivax sp.
AACACAGAAAAGGACATCGCAAGTGAGCAGCATCCAAAGGTTTGACGTCGGCGCACGCATGTCCGAGATGGCCGTGCACCACGGCGTGGTCTACCTTGCCGGGCAAATCGCAGAGGACGCCAGCCAGGACATCAGCGGCCAAACGCGCCAGGTGCTCGCCGCTATCGACGCCTTGCTGGCGCGCGCCGGCAGCGACAAGAGCCGCATCCTGCGCTGCCAGATCTTCATTGCCGACCTGGCCGACTTCGCCGCCATGAACGCCGTGTGGGAAGCCTGGGTCGTGGCCGGCCACGCGCCGCCGCGCGCCACCGTGCAGGCGGCACTGGCCAAGCCCGAATGGAAGATCGAAATGGTGGTCACGGCCGCGCTGTGATTCGCCGTCGCGCCGGCTCGCGGCGGGAGCGCATATGACCCGCGCCGACGCCATGGGTATGCTGTTGGCCTTCATCGCGCGGCTCATCACCGGCGCGCAGGGCCACTGGCGCGGCTGCCCGCCCAAGGCCGAGCAACGCATCTACTTTGCCAACCACCAAAGCCATCTCGACTGGGTGTTGATCTGGGCCGCGCTACCCAAAGAGTTGCGCAGCGTGACGCGCCCCATTGCCGCGCGCGACTACTGGACCTCGTCGCCCTTCAAACACTGGATCACGCGCGAAGTTTTCAATGCGGTGTACGTGAGCCGCACGCGCAGCGACGATCAAGACCCGCTGGAGCCTCTGGCCGATGCGCTGAAAAGCGGCGACTCGCTGGTCATCTTCCCCGAAGGCACACGCAGCAACAAAGGCGAGCCGCAAGCCTTCAAGAGCGGCCTGTACCACCTGGCCGAGCAGTTCCCCGAGGTGCAGCTGATCCCCGTGTGGATCGACAACGTGCAGCGCGTGATGCCCAAGGGTGAAGTCGTGCCGGTGCCGATCTTGTGCACGGCCACCTTCGGCGCACCCATTCAGTTGGCGAGCGGCGAAGACAAACGCGAGTTTCTGACCCGCGCGCGTGATGCCGTGTTGCAGCAGCGGCCGGTGTTTTCGTAGCGGCGCCAACATGACGATCCAAGCATGGGCGCGCTGAAATCCTTGTCCGTCACCGAGCAGGTGGGCCTGCTCTTCGTCGTGCTCTTCGGGCTGCTCACGCTGGTGTCGACCGTGGCGCTTTTGCTGTCACTCAAACGCGACGACAACGAGAGCTCGGAGAGGCATCAACAGCTCAAACGCGAGCTGCGCGCGGTGTGGGTCAGCGCGCTGGTGTTCTGGCTGGCGTGGATGTCGGGCCCGGCCGGCGCCACGCTCACCTTCGGCATTTTTTCGTTTCTGGCGCTGCGCGAGTTCATCACGCTGGCGCATACGCGGCGCAGCGACCACCGCAGCCTGATTGCGGCCTTCTTCGTGGTGCTGCCCTTGCAATACATCTTCGTCGGCACACGCCACTTCGACATCTTCAGCGTCTTCATCCCCGTCTACGTTTTCCTCGCCATACCCGTACTTAGCGCGTTAGCCGGTGACCCCGAACGCTTTCTGGAGCGCAACGCCAAGATCCAGTGGGGCATCATGGTTTGCGTCTACGGCCTGAGCCATGCACCAGCGCTGCTGCTGCTGGACTTCAAAGGTTTCGAAGGCCGAGGCGCTTTCCTGGTCTTCTTTTTGGTGATGGTCGCCTCGTGCGCGCAGATCGTGCAAGAACTCGCCAGCCGGCACTTGCGCCGCCGCCCGATCGCGCGCCAGATCGACCGCTCGTTCTCCTATCGCGCCTGGCTGGCCGGCGCATTGGCTGCCGCCTTTCTTGGCGCTGCGCTGTACTGGATCACACCCTTCAAAGCCGGCCAGGCGCTGGTGATGGCGCTCATCGCCGGTGGCTGCGGCACGATGGGTGAATTCGTCATGAAAGCGCTGAAGAAAGACGCCGGCGTGCGCTTTTGGGGTAACCGCAGCTCCGTCACCGGCGCGGTGGGATTGCTCGACCGTGTCGCGCCCTTGTGTTTTGCCGCACCGGTGTTTTTCCATTCGGTGCGCTGGTACTTTCAACTCAAGTGATGCGCATCCTCGGCATCGACCCCGGCTTGCAGCGCACTGGCTTTGGCGTCATCGAATGCCAAGGCCCGCGCCTCACCTACATTGCCAGCGGCACCATCAGCACACTGGAAGCGCCGCGTGGTGACCTGCCGCTGCGTTTGAAGATTATTTTTGAGGGCGTGCGCGAGGTCATTCAGCGCTACGAGCCCGGCTGCGCGTCGGTTGAGATTGTCTTCGTCAACGTCAACCCGCAAAGCACGCTGCTGCTGGGCCAGGCGCGCGGTGCGGCGCTGGCTGCGCTGGTGGCGGCTGACTTGGCGGTGGCCGAGTACACCGCGCTGCAAATGAAAAAAGCCATCGTCGGCCATGGCCTGGCCAACAAGGCGCAGGTGCAAGAGATGGTCAAGCGCCTGCTCAAGCTGCCCACGCTGCCTGGCAAGGACGCCGCCGACGCGCTGGGCATCGCGATTTCACATGCCCATGCAGGTTCGTCGTTAGCGGCCGCCGCCGTGGGCTCGCCCCTGCAGCGGCGCCAGCACGCGCAGTACCGCAAAGGTCGCATTTACTAAGGATGAAACCATGAGTTCAAGCATCCACACCTTGTGGGTTAGCGTTCCCAGTGGCGGTGGCGCCTTTGACGCCTACCTGGCCTTGCCACCTGCGGGCAGCGGCCCGGGCTTGGTGCTGTACCAAGAGATCTTCGGCGTCAACGAGCACATCCGCACCGTGGCCGAGCAGTACGCGCTCGACGGCTTCGTGGTGCTGGTCCCCGACATCTTCTGGCGCCAGCAGCCACGCGTCGAACTCGGCTACGAGGCAGACGACCGCGCCAAAGGCATCGCGCTGGCCGGCACGCTCAAGCCCGAGCAACTCATGCTCGACATGCGCGCAGCCGTCGACGCCCTGCGTGGCTTGGCCCAGGTGGGCGGGCGCAAAGTGGGCACGTTGGGCTATTGCATGGGCGGGCGCCTGGCCTACATGAGCGCGGCGCTGGCCGAGATCGACGCCGCAGTGTCTTACTACGGTGGCGGCATCCACGACCAGCTGCACCTGGTCAGCGGCATCCACTGCCCCACGCAATTCCACTACGCCGAGCGCGACGACCACATCCCCCTGTCAGCCGTGGCGCGCGTGCGCGAGGCCTTCGCCGGCAAGATCTGTGAGGTGCATGTGTATGACGGCGCGATGCACGGCTTCAACTGCTGGCAGCGCGCCTCCTACCACGCAGCCAGCGCGGCGGTGGCGCATGGGCGAGCGTTGCGGTTTTTGGCGGGGCATCTCTTTTAGCAGCGGGCTCCACACGCATTCGCGCACCACCGCTGGTGGTTGCGAGGCCGTGCCTGGCCGCTTCGGTCTTAAGGACGTGAGCGCAACCGCACCAGCCGGCGCCACGCATCAGTGCGCCGCCAACCGCCCTACACCAGCACGCGCTCGATGCCGCCTTGGTTCGCACGCGCCACGTAGTCTTCCAGCCAGCTCTCGCCCAGCAGTTTTCGCGCCATCTCGACGACGATGTAGTCGGCTTCGAGCAGTCCGCTCGTCAGGTCGTCCTCGTAGCGCTTCAAGCCTTGCAGGCAGCTCGGGCAGGACGTCAATATCTTGACGTTGGCCTGCGCACCCGGACCTGCCAGCGCAGGCAGGGCACGCAGTGCGGCTTCGTCCTTGCGCAGCTCTTCTTCTTTACGAAAACGCACCTGTGTGGCGATGTCCGGCCGCGTCACCCCGAGCGTGCCGCTCTCGCCGCAGCAGCGTTCGCTCTTGAGCACATTCGGACCCAGCAACGCCTTTACCGTCTTCATCGGCTCTTGCTGCTTCATCGGGCTGTGGCAAGGGTCGTGATAGAGGTAGCCAGCTTGCGACGCCGGATCAAGCGTGATGCCCTTTTCCAGCAGGTATTCGTGGATGTCAACGATGCGGCAGCTGGGGAAGATCTCTTCGAATTTGTAGCCCTGCAGCTGGTCATAACAGGTGCCGCAACTCACCACCACGGTCTTGATGTCGAGGTAGTTCAGGGTATTGGCTACGCGATGAAACAACACCCGGTTATCGGTGATGATCTTCTCGGCCTTGTCGAACTGGCCGCTGCCGCGCTGCGGGTAACCGCAGCACAAATAGCCCGGCGGCAGCACGGTTTGCACGCCGGCCTGCCAGAGCATGGCTTGCGTGGCCAGCCCCACTTGGCTGAAGAGTCGCTCGCTGCCGCAGCCCGGGAAATAGAACACCGCTTCGGTCTCGGCCGTGGTCGTTTGCGGGTCGCGAATGATGGGGACGTAGTCTTTGTCTTCGATATCGAGCAAGGCCCGCGCCGTCTTCTTGGGCAAGCCGCCGGGCAGCTTCTTGTTGATGAAGTGGATCACCTGCTCTTTCATCGGCGCCGCACCCAGCGTCGCCCCAGGCGCGCGGGTTTGCTTTCTGGCCGCCGGCTTGAAGAGCCCATTCAAGAAACGCTGCACCTTGAAGCCCACATCGACCATGGCCAAACGCGCGAGCTTGATGGTCTGCGGGTTGGTGGCGTTCAAGAACATCATCGCCGCCGCGTTGCCGGGGCGAAAACTCTTTTGCCCCATCTGGCGCAAGAGGTTGCGCATATTCATGGTGACGTCGCCGAAGTCGATCTTCACCGGGCACGGCGACAGGCACTTGTGGCACACCGTGCAGTGGTCGGCCACATCTTCAAACTCTTGCCA
>JANMMH010000204.1:0-2906 GCA_031373055.1 Rubrivivax sp.
GCACCGCGCTGCGCACGGTTTCAGAGCCCGCCAGATCGGCACAGTGCATCCAGCGGCGCAAGCTGTCCTCGGCCGCCGGCCAGTCGCTGCGCCGGTAAGCGAAGACACTCTCGGCCTTGTAGAGTTCGGTCAGAACCGAAGCCGGCCAATCGGCTTGCGCCAGGCGCCGCATCTGCGCCAGGGCATCTTGCTGTCGCTCTTGCGCGCCTTCGACGCGCGACGTGGCCACCACCGCCAGCGCGCGGGTCAGGCCCTGCGCGTCGTTCAGGCTGCGGAACAGCTCAGCCGCACGCAGCGCGAAGGCTTCGCCGACGCGCGCGCTGCGCTCGACGTGAAACGACGCGGCACCCAGCAACCACTGCGCGCGCAACTCGGCGGGCATGGTCTCGTGCAGGCAGTGCTCGGTGGCCCGCCACAGCGCTGCGCACTCAGCATGGCGCACCAGCGTCAGCCCGCGCCCCAGCGGCCGCGCCATGGCCACGGCCAGCGCCGGGTCGTGCGCGATGGCCCAGGCCAGCGCGGCGCGGCCGTTGTCGAGCTCGGGTTCGATCAGTTGCTGCTTGGCGTCCGTTCCCAGTGTGCCGTCATGCACACGCTGGTCCAGCGTCAGGAAGTGCTTCACCACCTGCTGCGCATGGCGCTGCTCTAGCGCCGGGCGCTCTGCGCTGGCCTGCAACTGCTCACGCGCCAGCGCCTGTGGTGACTCCAGCAACCGGTAACGCGGGGGTTCGTCGGCGGTGGCCGTGACAAGCGAGCGTTCGATGAGTGTGTCCAGCGCATCCAGTGCGCGCCAGCGGTCGAGCGCCTCGGTGCACACCACGGCCAGCAGCAGCTCCAGCGCGGCGCCACCAGCCAGTACCGCCATGCGGCGGAACACGAGGCGCTCGTCCTCGCCCATCAGGGCGTGGGTCCACTCGAGCGCGGCGCGCAACGACTGCTGGCGCGGCGGCGCGTCGCGCCGGCTCTTCGTCAGCAGGTTCAGGCGCTCGCCCAGCGAGGCGGCCAAGCCTTCCAGGCCGAGCAGCGACACGCGCGCCGCTGCGAGCTCCAGCGCCAGCGCGCAGCCGTCCAGGCGCTGGCACAGCAGACGCACGGTCTCGACATTGCCAGCGTGCAGCGTGAAGTGGCGGTCGGTGGCGCGGACTCGCGCTTCGAACAGCGCCAGCGCGCCCCATCGGTCGGCCTCGGTGGCGTCAATCGCATGCGGTGGTACGGCCAGTGGGCCCAGCCGGAACACGGCCTCGGCCGCGATCTTCAACGGCAGCTGACTGGTGACCAGCAGACGCACGCCGCCGGCGCGAATGCGCAGCGCCTCGGCCACAACCGCAACGTCGGGCAGCAGGTGTTCGGCGTTGTCCAGCGCCAGCAGCAAGGACATCGGCTCCAGCGCCGTGGCCAGCGCGGTCAGCGGTTCGCCGCCACCCAGCCAGAGGCCCAGCGCCGCCGCGATGCCGGGGGCCACCCGCGAGCCGTCTTGCAGCGCACTCAGGTCGACCCAGCACACGCCCTGTTCGTAGGCGCCCTGCCGGGCCTGCAGCAGGTGCAGCACGAGCGATGTTTTGCCCACGCCGGCGCCACCCACTACGCTGACAAGGGCCTGCGCCTCGACCAGGCGCACGAGCGCGCCCAGCTCGTCGCCGCGGCCCAGCAGTGGCGGCAGCCTCGAGGGCAGGCGCGTGCGCGCGGCAGCGGACGGCTGCGCTGCGAACGGCCCGGCCACCGACACTGCGGTGCCCACACCCACCGGCTCGCCGAAGCGGTAGCCGCGACCGGGTTGCGTGACGATGGCTTGAGCGCCGAGCAGCTTGCGCAGGGCCCAGACATGCACTTCAAGGTTGTTCTCGGCCACCACCGTATCGGGCCACACGCGGTCGAGCAGCTCGTGCTTGCTCAGCGTGCGGCCGGCGTGCTGCACCAGCACCAGGAGCAGGTCGAAGGCCCGCGCGCCGAGCTTCTGCGGCTGACCGTCAGCCAGCAGCAGGCGCACGCGCGGGCGCAACTCGAAACGGCCACCGGGGCCGAAGCGAAAGGGTTCGTCGGTTTGTGCAGGTTCGCTCATCCCATGAATGAGGTGACTCGCTTAAGAACGATTAAGGGCTGCCCAAGGATTTCACCGTACGCAAATGCCAGCATGGACACAAGCCCCCAGAACACCTGACGTGGAGGCATGCGCTGCCGCAATGCTAATGGGTCGTTTCTGCTTGTTAGCACGCGCGGGCTGCCGCGCCACCGCACCGTTAACGCGAAACGCACGCGTACGCCAGTAGCTACGTACATGGCCGCTACGAAATTACTTACCGCTTCAACCGCGTCGTTTGACGCAAGAAAGGCAAGCACCATGATGACAGCAGGACTGACGACGATCGACCGGTCAGGGCGGCGGCATGCCCTGAAATCCGGTTTGAGCCTGGCCGCCTGCGCGACCTTGGGGCCGTGGTCGATGAGCGCGCTGGCCGACGGAGTCGACACCCGTCGCTTCACGCGCATCTTCCGCGGCATGCCGCCCTTTGCCGAGCCCTCGCTGCAACTCGCCGGCGCGCTGATGGACATGGGCCGCCCCGGTGGCATGATGGATGCCAACGACCCGCTGTCCGCCGGGCCGATCGCGCTGATCACCGATCTGAGCCTGAGTGCCAACAACCCCAACGCCGCGATGCCCAATGGCAATGCCGGCAGCACCTTCCTGGGCCAGTTCGTCGATCACGACATCACCTTCGACGCCGGCTCGCGCCTGGGTGTGCCGACCGCGCCGCAGTCCGCCACCAACTCACGCCTGCCGGCGCTCGACCTCGATTCGGTCTATGGCCGCGGCCCGGTGGTCGATCCGCAGTTCTACGAACCGGGCGACCGCACCAAGTTCAGGCTCGAGTCGGGAGGCCTGTTCGAAGACCTGCCGCGCGACGCCA
>JANMMH010000237.1:0-4317 GCA_031373055.1 Rubrivivax sp.
CCTTCATGCGTCGCGGCGATGGCCACGCCTTTGGCCAGGTCGATGCTGGAGCCGCCGCCTACGGCGATGAGGCCGCTGCACGCCTCGTCGCGGTAGACCTTGGTGGCGGCCATCACGGCGGCTTCGGTCGGGTTCGATGGCGTTTGGTCGAACACGGCGTGGGGCAGGTCGCCCAGTGCCGCGAGGGCCTTGTCCAGCACGCCCGCAGCGCGCACGCCCGCGTCGCTGATGACCAGCGGCTTGGCCATGCCCGTGCGCCGCGCTTCTTGCGGCAGGAGTTTGATGACGCCGAAGTCGATGTCGATTTGGGTCAGGTAGAGGATGCGGGCCATGGTGTGGAGGGCAGGGTGGACGGGGGCTGAAAGTATGCTCGCGACCCCAACGCTACCGACCCAAGTGACGCATGAAACGCCAGGACTTCCGATTTTTTGAGCGCCTGCGCGTGCGCTGGGCTGAAGTCGACATGCAAAAGATTGTCTTCAACGGTCACTACCTCATGTACATCGACACGGCGGTGGCCGCCTACTGGCGCGCGCTGGCCGTGCCCTATCACGAGGCTATGGCGCTGCTGCAAGGCGACCTCTTCGTGCGCAAGGCCACGCTTGAGTACGTGGGCTCGGCGCGCTACGACGAGGTGTGCGACGTCGGCGTGCGCTGCGAGCACATCGGCAACTCGTCGCTGCGTTTTGTCGCCGCGGTCTTTCGCGGGAGGACGCTACTCGTGCACGGCGAGCTGGTCTACGTCTTCGCCGATCCGGTGGCGCAAACCAGCCGGAGCGTGCCCGCCGTGCTGCGCGACACGATGCTGGGCTTTGAGCGTGGTGAGCCCGTGTTGCAAATCAGCTTGGGCCCATGGTCCGAGCTCGGCGAAGCCGCACGTGCCTTGCGCCAGGCCGTGCTCGTGGATGAGATGAAAGCACCGGCCGCCGTGGTCGCCGACGACGATGACGTGCGAGCCGTCACGGCCGTGGCCTTCAATCGACTGGCCATGCCCGTGGCCACAGCGCGTTTGCTGCCACGTGGCGGTGGGCTGATGCAACTCGGCCGCATGGCCGTGGTGCCCGCGCTGCGTGGCAGTGGTTTCGGGCGCCTGGTGCTCGATGCGCTGATGCAATCGGCGCGCGAGCAGTCGGCAAGCCGCGTCGTTTTGCATGCGCACAGCGGCGCCGTGGCGTTCTACGCCGCCGCCGGTTTTGTGGCCACGGGTGTGGGCATCGACGACGGCAGCGAGCGCTTGGTCGAGATGCAACTGCGGTTGTAGCCCCTGTGCCGCACTGGTGCGCGAGCGCGCCAAGCTGGTGAGCGCGCACCAAAAAAATAGGCCTCCATGCCGCACGAGGCGAGATGGAGGCCGAATCAACGGGTACGACCCCGCTGAGGAGACAAACGTTGCCATGAAGCGTGGCGCCTTTGTCTATGCAAGCGGTGTGCCAGCTCTGCACGACCCTAAACTCCGCCGCCTCATGAACATCCTCGGCATCGAATCCTCTTGCGACGAAACCGGCGTCGCCCTGGTCGAACTTGACGCGTCAGGCCGCATCACCGTCCTGGCACAAGCGCTGCACAGCCAGGTGCAAATGCACGAAGCCTACGGCGGTGTGGTGCCCGAGTTGGCCTCGCGCGACCACATCCGCCGTGTGGTGCCGCTAACGCGTGAGGTGTTGGCACAAGCTGGCTGCCACGTTGACCAGATCGATCTCGTGGCCTACACACGCGGCCCCGGCCTGGCGGGGGCGCTGCTGGTGGGAGCGGGCATGGCGGTGGCGCTGGCCGCCGCGCTGGGCTGCCCGTCGCTGGGTATCCACCACTTGGAAGGACATTTGCTGTCGCCGTTTCTCGCTGACGAGGCACCGCAGTTCCCGTTCGTGGCGCTGCTCGTCTCGGGCGGCCACACGCAGCTGATGCAGGTGGACGGCGTAGGGCGCTACGCGTTGCTGGGCGAGACCATCGACGACGCGGCTGGTGAAGCCTTCGACAAGTCGGCCAAGCTGCTGGGCCTGGGCTACCCCGGCGGGCCCGCGCTGGCGCGGCTGGCGGCTCAGGGGAACGCAGCGGCGTTCAAGTTGCCGCGCCCGCTCTTGCACAGCGGCAAGCTTGATTTTTCGTTCGCGGGATTGAAAACGGCGGTGATGCTCAAGGCCCAGCACCTCACCACCGATCGCGAACGCGCCGACCTGGCGGCGGCGACGCAAGAAGCCATCGTCGACGTGCTCGTCGCCAAGTCGCTGCGTGCCTTGCGTGAGGCCGGCACCATGCGCTTGGTGGTCGCCGGGGGCGTCGGCGCCAACCTGCGCTTGCGTGAACAGCTCAATGCCGGTGCGGCCACGCTCGGTGCGCGTGTGTACTACCCGCCGCTGGCGCTGTGCACTGACAACGGCGCCATGATCGCGCTGGCTGCGGCCATGCGCGTGCGTGATGGCATGGCGCGATCGGCCAGCACAGGCGCATTTGACGTGCGCCCGCGCTGGCCGCTTGCCGAGCTAACGCCGCAAGTCAGTTGACCACAATGCGCGCCGGCTGCGCGGCCACGGGCTTGGGCAGCGTTAGCACCAGCACGCCGTGTTCGAGCTTGGCAATGGCCTGCGCTTGATCAACTGTCTTGGGCAATTGCACCGTGCGGGCATAGCGCGCGCTGGTGCGTTCGCTGTAGAGCATCTCACCAGCCGGCGTGGTGGGTGCCGCAGTGCGCACATCGGCCTGCACGGTGAGGCGGCGGCCTTCAACGGAGACTTGCACGTCTTCTTTGGCCACGCCGGGCATGTCCAGCGTCACGACATAGGCGGCATCGGTCTCGACGACATCAATGGCCGGGCTGCGGGTTTCGTTGAGCGGCTCGCATTGACCGGCGAACAAGCGCTCGACCTGGCGTGAAAGCTCGGTGGTGCGACGGGTGACGGGAAGTACAAACATGGCTGGCTCCTAAAATCGGTGGGTAGGTGCTGCGTGACAGGACATCCGTCGTTAGCACCATGCCGTTGAAGATGGCCTCACGCGCCGCACTTTCAAGATCCGGTGCGCATGCAACGCGTCAAATTTCATGGCTCGCCGGGCCCTTGAAATCCGTCCACCACTACCCCAACTGCACGCAGGAGTCGCCATGCGCCACGAGATCCAAACGCTGCCCGGCTCGATGATCCGCGAGGTCGCCAACGCTGGCCTGGGCCGTAGCGACGTGCTGGCCTTTTGGTTCGGCGAGAGCGATGAGCCCACACCGCTGGCGGTGCGTGAAGCCGCGTCGCGATCGTTGCTCGAAGGCGAGACTTTCTACGCGCACAACCTGGGCTTGCCTGAGCTGCGTGATGCGATCGCGGGCTATGCATCGCAGCTGCACGGGCCCATCGCGACCGAGCGCATTGCCGTGACATCGTCGGGCGTCACCGCGCTGATGCTGGCCATGCAAATGTTGGCTGGCCCGGGCGATGAAGTCGTGGCCGTTGTGCCGGTGTGGCCCAACCTGACGGCGCAGCCGGTGATCCTGGGCGCCCACGTCACGCGCGTGGCGCTGCAACCGCACGCAGGTGCTTGGCGACTTGATCTGGACGAGCTGCTGGCGCGCGTGACGACCAAGACCCGCGTGCTGCTCGTCAACTCCCCCAACAACCCCACCGGCTGGACGCTCACGCGCGCTGAACAGCAAGCCATGCTCGCGCATTGCCGGCGCACGGGCACGTGGATCGTGGCCGACGAGGTCTACGAGCGGCTGCACTACGCCGCACCCGGCGCAGCGCCGAGCTTTTTGGACGTCGCCACGGCCGATGACCGCCTTGTCGTCGCCCACAGTTTTTCCAAGAGCTTCTTGATGACCGGCTGGCGCCTGGGTTGGCTGGTGCTGCCGCAGGGCCATATCGACGCCATGGGCAAGCTCATCGAGTTCAACAGCTCCTGCGCACCGGTGTTTGTGCAGCGTGGTGCGCTGGCAGCCCTGGCCGATGCGCAGACCAGCGTGCCCGCGCTGGTGCAGCGCATGCAAGCTTGTCGCGACCGTTTGGTGGCAGGCCTGCAGCGCCTGCCGGGCATCGAGCTGGCCACGCCGCCCGGCGGCATGTACGCCTTCTTTCGCATCGCTGGCGAGAACGATTCGCTGGCCCTGGCCAAGCGCCTGGTCACCGAGCACGGCCTCGGCTTGGCACCAGGCGCGGCCTTTGGCGTTGAAGGGCAGGGCTGGCTGCGCTGGTGCTTTGCCTCACGCGAGCCCTCACGGCTGGACGCTGGCGTGGCACGGCTGCAACAGGCACTGCGCCTATCATGCGCCGCCCAGTCGCGGTGCTCCTACGGGTCCACGAACGTCTGGGTTAGCCAAGCAGCACGGCACCGGTC
>JANMMH010000298.1:0-2699 GCA_031373055.1 Rubrivivax sp.
TGGCGTCGACACAGGCCGGCGCCGGGGTGGTCATGCGTGCGCCCTTGGCGGCCTTCAGGTCGTAAGTGGCGATGATCTCGCCGCCGGACTTGAGGCTGGACGACTGACCTGCCGTGCACGCGGCGCTGCTGCTTTGGGCGAAGGTGGCGCCGGTGGCGAGCAGGCTCAGGGCCAGGGCGGTGGTGCGAAGGAGATGGCTGTTCATGATGTTCTTTCAGGTGGTTTGAGTTGATGGGTTTTCAGCGAACGGGCGTGTGCATGCGCTTGCCGCTGGACTGGCCCGTGGCCGCGTCGCGCGGCGCCTTGACGTCGTCGCTCGGGCAAGCCTGGCCGGTGCGTTCGCTGATCTTGGTGCCCTTCTTCAGGTCGTAGCCAGGGCGGGCTGACGCGCCGCTGCCGGTGTTGCTGGCCATGGCGGGGTTGCTGCAGCCGAAGGACCAGGATTCGATCTGCATCTGCTTCTCGGCGGCGTGGGCGCCGAAGGTGGTGAAAGAGAAGGCGGCGATGGCGGCGATGGCGAGGGTGGTTTTCATGATGGATGTCCTTGAATGAAGTGAATGGAGTGAGGAGGGTGCGGTTCGTTTACTTGAGCAAGGTGACGTGGCCCGACTTGGTGTGCTTGCTGCTGGCTGCGTTGTCGCAAGCGGCACGTGTCTTCTCGTCAATTTGCAAGTGCATGTCTACCGAGCGGCGGCCCGTGGCTTGGCCCGAGGCGGCGTCACGCGGGGCGCAGACGCTGCCTGTGGCTTCCAGCACATGGGGCAACACGAAGCTTTTGCGCTCGGTGCTTTGGGCGAAGGCGCCGGCCGTGGCAAGCACGGTCAGGGCCAGGGTCGAAGAACGGATCAGGTTGAAGTTCATGGTGGTCTTTCAAGTGGGTTGAGGAGAGTTCCGAGGCTTCTGCGGAGGGTTGATGCATGGGCTTCGTATCGGTGTGTCGTGACCCCGAGCGCAGCGGTTCAAGCTCTTTTCAACGCGGGCTGGCGCACCCCCCTGAGCAGGGGGGCGCGACCATGGCGATGCTCGGCTGTGCTGGCGCAGCCGAGGCAGCGCCAGCACAGCGGCAGCATCACCCGCCCGTCGAGTCGGGACTCAGCTCAGTCCAGGGGCCAAGGCATGGCCGCAGCCGCAGTGGGCGGCGGCTCGGGCTCGGGCTCGGCGCGTGCGCGCACGCGGCCTTTGCCAGCGTCAACGTCGCGCCACCAAGGCAGCACCACGCCGACATGGGCCGGTTCGACCGCTTCGCCCAGGCGCGGCATCAAGAGCCCGGCACCCTGGGCGGGCGCCAGGGCCAGCAGCGTTTCGGCCGGCTCATCCCAGTCGTGCAGCGCCAAGCTGAAGGTGCCCCAGTGCACCGGCAGGAAGGTGCCGCCACCGAGCAGCTGCAGCGCCTTGAGCGCGTTCTCGGGGCCGAGGTGGATGTCGCCCCAGCTCGCATGAAACGCGCCCACTTCCAGCATCACCAAGTCAAACGGCCCCAGCCGCGCGGCGATCTCGGCGTATTGCGTGGTCAGCCCTGTGTCGCCACTGAAAAAGGCCTTGTGGCGGCTGCCTTCGATGACCAGCGACGACCACAGCGTGGCGTTGCGGTCTCTCAGCGAACGCCCCGAAAAGTGCTGCGAAGGCGCCGCGCTGATGCGCAGCCCGGTGCCCGGCACGCGGTGCGTTTGCCACCAGTCGAGCTCGGTGATGCGCTCGCTCGCCACACCAAAGGCTTGCAAGTGCGCGCCGACACCGAGCGACGTGACGAAGGGCACGGCGGTCTTGGCCAACGCTCGAATGGTGGGGTAGTCAAGATGGTCATAGTGGTCGTGCGAGATGACCACGACGTCAAGCGCAGGCAAGGCCTTCAGCGCCACCGGCACGGGCTGAAAACGCTTGGGGCCGGCCAGCGTGGAAGGTGACGCGCGGGCGCCCCACACCGGGTCGGTCAGCACGCGGTGGCCGTCGATTTCAATCAGCACGGTGGAGTGGCCAAGCCAGGTGGCGCGCAGCCCGCTTGCGGGCGCGGCGTGCCAGGCCTGGCGTGGGTCCGCCGCAGGCAATGGCGCTTTGGGCACGCGCCGGCCGGCGTAGCAGATGAATTCCGACAGCGTGGGCCGCGTGGCGTTCGCGTCGCGCAGCCCCGGCAGCACGGGGTGCAGGTTGCGAAAGCCTTCACCGGCCCAGAGTGGCGAGGCCTGCATGCGCTCCAGCCGCTCGCCGATGGCGCGCGCGCCGAAGCTGCGCATCATGGCGTGGCGACTTCCACCACCTGCGCCGCGTGCTCGTCTTGCCCCAGCACCTGCACCAACCACGGCAGCGTCTCGCGCAGCGTGGCGGCCAGTGTGTGCGGCGGGTTGGCCACGAAGACGCTGCTGCCGAGCATGCCGAAACCACGCTCGCCGGGTATCGCGCCGCGCACGGTTAGCCGCGCGTGCAGCCAGCCCTTTTTTGCGCCGGTTTTGGCGCTGGCCTTCAGGCGCTGCGGCAACTGCGCGGCTTCGATCAGCTGCAACTGCGGCAGCCAGATCAGCACGACGGCGTCGGCAAAACGCTCCAGCACGTCGCGCAGCGCCGCCAACGTGCGCGGGTAGTCGGTCTTGATTTCGTAGCTGGGGTCGATGACCACCAGCCCGCGCCGTGTGGGCGGTGGCAGCTGCTTGGCCAGGCTGGTGAAACCGTCGGTCATCTTGATCTCGACCTCGGGCGTGTCACCC
>JANMMH010000317.1:0-6989 GCA_031373055.1 Rubrivivax sp.
CACGAGTCGCTCAACCGCGACATGGCCAAGGTCATCGACGCGGCCGAACAGGCGCGCACCACGGCGCCCAAGCTGCCAGGCGAACCGCCTGTGGCCGAGACCGCCGCCGCCGATACGCAGCACGTCCTGCTGGCGGGCTACAAGCCGCGGCTGCCGCCGCAGACGTAGGCGTAGGCGCAGCCCGCGCGCGACCTTCGGCGCGTTGGCGGCGCGTCAGTACACCACCACCGAGCGGATGGATTCGCCGCGCTCCATCAAGGCAAAGCCCTCGTTGATGTCCTCCAGCGTCAAGGTGTGGGTGATGAGCGGGTCGATGCTGATCTTGCCGTCCATGTACCAGTCAACGATCTTGGGCACATCACTGCGGCCACGCGCACCGCCGAAGGCCGAGCCCTTCCAGACGCGGCCGGTGACGAGCTGAAACGGCCGCGTTGAAATCTCCGCACCGCCCGGCGCCACGCCGATGATGACGCTGACGCCCCAGCCCTTGTGGCAGCACTCCAGCGCCTGGCGCATGGTGGTCGTGTTGCCGATGCACTCGAAGCTGTAATCAGCGCCGCCGTCGGTGAGCTGTGTCAGCGCATCCACGACGTTATCCAAGTTCTTCGGGTTGACAAAGTGCGTCATGCCGAACTGGCGCGCCATGGCTTCGCGTGCAGGGTTGATGTCGACGCCGATGATCTTGTTGGCGCCGACCATGCGCGCGCCCTGAATAACGTTCAAGCCGATGCCACCCAGGCCGAAGACGACGACGTTGGCACCGGCTTCCACGCCCGCCGTGAAGATCACCGCGCCGATGCCGGTGGTGACGCCGCAGCCGATGTAGCAGACCTTGTCGAAGGGCGCGTCGCTGCGAATCTTGGCCAGTGCGATCTCTGGCACGACGATGTAGTTGCTGAAGGTGCTTGTGCCCATGTAGTGCAGGATGGGTTTGCCGTTCATCGAAAAACGGCTCGTCGCGTCGGGCATCAAGCCCTTACCTTGCGTGCCGCGGATCAGCTGGCACAGGTTGGTTTTGCGTGAGAGGCAAAACTTGCACTGACGGCATTCGGGTGTGTAGAGCGGGATGACGTGGTCGTCGCGCTTGACATTCGTGACACCGGGGCCGACGTCGACCACCACGCCCGCGCCTTCGTGGCCCAGGATGGCCGGGAACAGGCCTTCGGGGTCGGCGCCTGAGAGCGTGAACTGGTCGGTGTGGCAGATGCCGGTGGCCTTGATTTGAACCAGCACCTCGCCGATGCGCGGGCCGTCGAGGTCGACCGTTTCGATGCTGAGTGGGGCGCCGGCCTTCCAGGCCACGGCTGCACGGGTTTTCATGGTGCTAGCTCCAGGGGTTTGTTGGTTTGGTCAGAAATTTCGAGCCAGGCGCCGGGTGAGATCTCGCGCAGCGGCCGCGGGCCATCACCTTGCAGGCTGACCCACGCAAGGCCCGAGGGCAGTGCGCCGGCTTGCGGCGTGACGACCTGCGCGTCCACCACCTCGTCAATCTCAAACAAGCTCTGCCCCGCCCATTGCAGCGTGGTCAGCGGCCAGCGTGTGGTGATGTCGCGGCCAAGAGCGCGGTTGAGCACGGTGACCTTGGTTTCGAATTGCAGCGTGGCACGGGGGTGCAGCGGCGCGCAGGCCGCGATGGCTGCGGCGCGCGACGGCGTCGACATCACGGCGATGAAGAGCGCAGCGACGTTGTGCGCCGAGTCGATGTCGCTTGAAAGCGGCAGCTCGAAGGGTGACACCGGTGCTTTGACTTGGGTGAGATAGAGCATCTCGCCGGCGGGGCCCACGATTTGCATGGCGCGGATGGCGGGGCTGAGCTCCAGATCAGCCGGCGCGCCGACGATCTCAAACCCTGCGGCGGCTGCGGGCGCGGCCAGCGCGTCGACATCACGCACCAGCACTTCAAGTGCCAGCCAGCCGTGCGAATAACGTGTCGCGCGAGCGGGGGCGCCGGGCACTTCCATCAAGCGCAGCAGCGTGTGGCCGCCGCAGCCCAGCTCGGTGACGTGGCGGCGGGCCAAGGCTGGCTGCGCCCAGGCTGCGGCGGTCTCGGCGCTCACCACCCAGTGCGCCGTCACGTCCAAACCCAGCGCGCCGTACGCGCGCAACAAGGGCGCCGCGTCGTTGACGATCAGTGTGGCATGCAGCAAAGGGCCGGCGGTAGGCATCGTTGTGATGGTGTGGAAGCGCACGCAGGGTCGGGTTCAGTTTAGGCTACGGCACCCCCAGCATCGAAGCACGCCACGATGATCGAGACCAGCCGCAGCGGCGCCATCGCCACCCTCACCATCCGCCGCGCGGAGAAGAAAAATGCCGTCAACGAAGCGATGTGGCGCAGCCTTTTGGCGCACTGCCAGCGCATCAAGACCGAGGTCGCTGCCGATCCGCGCAGCGCCCCGCGTGTGCTCTTGCTGCAAGGTCAGCCCGGCGCGTTTTGTGCCGGCGCCGACATCGAAGAGATGCAAACGCTGATGCGCAGCGCGGCGGTGCTGGCGGCCAACAACGTGGTCGTCGCGCAGGCGCAGTTGGCACTCGAACACCTGCCGATTCCGACCCTGGCCGTCATCGACGGCGCGTGTTTTGGCGGCGGCTTCGGCATCGCGGCGGCGTGTGACTTTCGCATCGGCAGCACGCGCAGCCTCTTCGCCATCACGCCGGCCAAACTCGGCCTGCTCTACAGCGTAGAAGACACGCGACGTGTGGTGGCACTGCTCGGCCCGACACGCGCCAAACGGCTCTTGCTGCGCTCGGAGCGGCTTGATGCGGCGACTGCTTTGCAATGGGGGGTGCTCGACGCGCTGGTCGAGCCTGATGCGTTGGCAGCTGCAGCTCATGAGTGGGCCGCGCAGTTGGCTGCGCAATCAAGCACGTCGTTAGCCGGCATCAAGGCCACCGTGAGTCTGATCGAAGGCAACCCGAGCTTGAACGAAGCTCAGGTGCGCGCGGCGTTTGATGCGGCCTTCGCGGGCGCGGATTTCGCTGAAGGCACGGCCGCGTTCTTGGCGCGGCGCACGCCAGACTTCGGCTAGTTGGCGCGATGTGTGGCGCGCGGCCTCACACCGCTGCGAACGACCACATGGTCTGAATGCGCTCGCCGACCACGTCGAAGACGACGGCCATCTCCACCGGCTGGTCCCCAAGCCCACTGATGCGCTCGTGGTCGATCACGCGCTGGCCCATCACCAGGCGGCCCACGATGTGCGCGTGCAGCTGCGGATGGTTGAAACGCTGCGTGGCGTAGAAGTCGGCGAAGGCGGCCTTGCCTGACAACACGGGCTCGGCAGCAGGTGGGCGGTAGACCTTCACGTCGTCATGAAACTCCGCGAGGAAACGCGCCAGGTCGCGCGCGTTGTAGGCGTCCAGCTGGCGTTGCACGACATCGACGGCGGCCATGGCGGGCGCTCCTGCAAAGGGGTAGCGAATGAAAGGCGGCGCAGTATCACGCCAGCCCGAACGCTATGATGTTGTCCGGACAAATTTGCAGCCCTCGCCATGCCCCACCACACCTTGCGCGGCAGCATCCGCTACACCAGCGCCAAGCCTGAGCGGCTGGGCCAAGAGCGCGGGCGCGAGCACTTCATGATCACGCGCCAAGCCGACGATGTGCGCGTGGTGCACGCCCACTGCGAGATCGACGACGCACCCAATGTCGTGCGCGATGTCGTGCTGGCTCTGCATGCCGACGGCCGGCCCATCGATTGCAGCGTGCGCCTCACCGTCGGCGACCGCTATGAAGGCACGGGCCTCATGCGCTTTGAGGGCACCCACGCCGAATGCGAAGCCTTCAACCGCAGCGCCGGGCGCACATCGCAACGCCTGCAACTGGCCGAGCCGCTGAAGGGCCTGGGCGCGCACCCGATCTGCGGCGACGCGCTGATCTTGCGCGTGTACGACCTGGCGAATGGCCCGGGTCGCGAGTTTTATCCGCACATGATGCTGACCTCACCTGACCACCGCGGCGCCACCGGGCCAATGCTCTTCGCCCTCGGCTTCGGTCTCGAATTCGTCGGCCGAGAGCGCGTGACCGTCGTGGCTGGCACCTTCGACGCCCTGCACTTTCGCTACGTCGACACCGCCGGGCAGCTGCCGCAAGAGCACCCGCCGTACGACGTGTGGTGCACCGACGATGGGCACTACATCTATCTCAAAGGGGCAGTGGGCGGCTATATGCAAACGCGCTATGAATTGGTCGAGTTGCAAGGTGATCTTGGGGGGGCGGCGTGATGGCGTGTTTCATGATTGTGCAGGCCAAGATCACCGCGCCGGAGAAGTTCCGCGCCTACACGGCGATGGTGCCGGCGCTGGTGTCAGCGCATGGTGGGCGTTATCGCGTGCTGGGCGGCGCCACCACGGTGCTTGAAGGTGCATGGCCGCAGGTCAAGACTGTGGTCAGCGAATGGCCCGACCGCGCCGCAGCACTTGCCTTCTGGCATTCAAGCGCATACCGCGAAGCCGCCAAGCTGCGCGAAGGTGCGGGTGATTTCACGATCGTGCTGGTCGACGGTGTGGCCGAGGCTGCGCCATGAAAGCCATGACCAGCGTCGAGCCCTACACCGCCCTGGCGCTGCAAACGCCCTGCCACGCCATCAACCGCGCGAGCGACACCGCCACGGCGCGCGCCTGGATGTTGGCTAACGTCGAACGTGTGGGCCGGCAAATTCGCGCCAGCAAGCTCTTCGTCGGGCCCGAGGTGCGCCTGGTGGTGCTGCCCGAATACTTCGCGTCGAGCTACCCTGCGGGCGAGCCGCTGCCGCTGTGGGCCGAGCGCGCGGCCTGGGCGATCGACGGGCCCGAGTACGCCGCGGTGGCCAAGATCGCCGTCGAGAACAAGGTCTTCATCTCGGGCAATGTCTACGAGCTCGATGCGCATTTCCCCGGCCTGTACTTCCAGGCCAGTTTCATCGTCGACGACCGTGGCGCGACCGTGCTGCGCTACCGCCGGCTGGTTTCGATGTTCGCGCCAACACCGCACGACGTGTGGGACGCTTACATCGAGCGTTATGGCCTGGACGCCGTGTTCCCGGTGGCCGACACAGTCCTGGGCCGCCTGGCCTGCATCGCGTCGGAAGAAATCCTCTACCCCGAGATCGCGCGCGCGCTGGCGCTGCGCGGCGCTGAAGTCTTCTTGCATTCCACCAGCGAAGTGGGCAGCACGCGGCTCACACCCAAAGACGTAGCCAAACGCGCGCGGGCTTACGAGAACATGGCCTGGGTGGTGTCGGCCAATTCGGCGGGCATCGTGAATTCCGATTTCCCATCGCAGTCGACCGACGGCATGTCCAAAGTGGTCGACCACAAAGGCGAGGTGCGCGCCGAAGCCGGCTTTGGTGAATCGATGGTGGCATTTGCAGAAATCGATATCGCCGCTGTGCGCCGCGCACGCGCCAAGCCGGGCATGGCCAACGTGCTGGCGCGTCAGCGGCTCGAACTCTTTGCCGCGCTCTACGGCGGAAGCGTCTATCCCGCCAACACCATGCTTGACGAGACGGGCGCGCTGAAGGTGCCCGAGCGCAGCCACTTCATGGCCATGCAAGCACGCGCCATCGCGGCCTTGCGCGAGCGCGGAGTGGTGGAGTGAGTGGCACGCTGCTGCCCGTGCGCAACCCGCGCACGGGGGCGATCGATCACCACATGCTGGTGGCGTCGGCGGACGATGTGGCCGCTGGCGCGCAGGCGCTGCGCACGGCGCAGGCGCAGTGGCTAACGTCCGGCTTGACGGCACGCATCTCGGCCCTGCGCGCCTGGGCCCAGGCCTTGCGCGAACAGCGCGGCGCCATGCTCGCGGCGCTGGAGGCGGACACCGGCCGCGGCGCAGAAGCCGCGCTTGAATTCGACGCCACGCTCTCAAGCATCGAGCGCTGGTGCGCCCAGGCGCCGGGCCTATTGGCAGACGAGCCCGCGCGTCAGGCCAGCATCCCTTTCGTGCGCATCGAGCAGCGCCGCGTGCCTTACGCCGTGGTCGGCGTCATCAGCCCGTGGAACTGGCCGCTGCTGCTGTCGCTGATCGACGCCGTGCCGGCGCTGCTGGTGGGCTGCGCGGTGCTCATCAAACCTTCGGAGATCACGCCGCGTTTTGTCGAGCCGCTGCGCGAGGCGCTGGCGCAGGTGCCGGACCTCGCCGCCGTGCTGCGCTACGTGACGGGCGGCGCCGACACCGGCCAGGCGCTGGTGCGCGCGGTCGACGCGGTGTGCTTCACGGGCAGCGTCAAGACCGGGCAGCGCGTCGGCGAAGCCGCCATGCAAGCCTTCATCCCGAGCTTTCTGGAGCTCGGCGGCAAAGACGCCGCGCTGGTGCTGGCCGACGCCGACCTGGACCGCGCCGCGCGCGCGCTGGCCTGGGGCAGCATGGTCGGCGCCGGGCAGTCATGCATGTCGATCGAGCGTGTCTACGTCGACGAGACCGTGGCCGAGCCATTCCTGCACAAGCTGGTGCAGCAGGTCGGAAAGCTCGAACACAACTGGCCCGACATCCACCGCGGCCAGGTCGGCCCGATCATTTCGCAAGCGCAAGTGGCCATCGTGCAGCGCCATCTTGAAGAAGCGCTAACGTCAGGTGCACGTGCACTCACCGGCGGGCACGTCGTGAACCACGGCGGCGGCTGGTACTGCCAGCCCACGGTGCTGGTGGACGTGACGCCGCAAATGGCCGTGATGGCGGAAGAGACCTTCGCCGCCATCGTGCCGGTGATGTCTTTCGCCACGCTGGATGAAGGCATCGCCATGGCCAACCACGGTGAATACGGCCTCTCAGCTGCCATCTTCAGCCGCGAGATCGAGCTAGCGCGAAGCGTCGCCGCGCAGCTGCACGCCGGCGCCGTCAGCATCAACGACGCCAGCCTCACCGCCCTGGTGCACGACGGCGCCAAACAGTCGTTCAAACGCTCCGGCCTGGGCGGCTCGCGCATGGGGCCGGCGAGCCTGATGCGTTTTTATCGGCAACAGGCGCTGCTCATCAACGAGGCTGAGGCGTCGCCCTGGTGGTTCTAGTCCAC
>JANMMH010000343.1:0-8898 GCA_031373055.1 Rubrivivax sp.
GCCTTGCAGGACCCCACGGCAACGGACAAAGTCTGACGCCATGGCCCGTGATCGCGGGGCTCGTACCAAGTTGCGATCGATGACATAGGACTGCGCGTAGCACGAGACGCTTTCTTGGGCCGTCATGGCGGGACCAGGGTCAACGTTGTGCTCCAGAAGCGGAGCCGGCCACCCCCATTCCGGCTGCGACGACGACGCTGCTTTGGGGCCGCCGCCTCCAGCGCGGAGACCGAGCCCCATCGCCGGCTACGGCATCACGCAAATCGGGAGCAGATCGCGCGCAGGTCTGCAGGCTCAGGCTCAACGCCGAGACCCGGCGCCTCGCTCAGCGTGAAGCAGCCCGCACGTATGGTGGCCAAGGGTGGGCACAGCAAGGTACGCAAGGGGTTTTCATTGGCGTCAACCTCGAGCCAGCTGTCCGGGTCACCACGCGCCGCCAGCACATGCGCCGAGGCGAGCAGGCCGATGCCGGCGCCGAGGTAGTGTGGGCAGTAGCGCAAGCCAGCCGCAGCGATGCGGTCGATGACACTGAGCACGCCGGAGATGCCGCCCCACTTGGCCAGGTCGGGCTGCACCACGGCGATGGCGCGCGAGGCGATGAGTGCGTCGAAGGCCGCTTCGCCGCAGGTGTTCTCGCCGGCCGCCAGGGGAATCATGGAGGCCTTGCCCAGGCTTTGCCACTCATGCCACGGGCGGTCGGCGCGCAGTGGCTCCTCAAGCCACGCCGGGGCCGATTCGGCGAGGTGGCTTGCCATCACGAGCGCGGTGTCGAGGCTCCAAGCCTGGTTTGCGTCGACCATCAGCGTGGCGCTGGCGCCTGCGCTGACGCGGGCTGCGGCTAGGTTCTGGACATCACGAGCTTGCCCGAAACCGACCTTCAACTTGAACGCCGTGTAGCCGCTGGCGCGCAATGCACTCACAGTCTCGCCCGGGGCTTCGGGATTGATGCCGCTGGCGTAGACAGGTACTTGTGGCGCGGCCGTCCGCGTGCCGAGCCGCGAACCCGCTCGCGCCGCAAGGTGGCGCCACAGCGGCAGGCCAGCCCGCCTTGCCGCGAGATCGTGCATGGCGATGTCGACGCCGGCGATCGCCTGCGCGATCGGCCCAGGCTCGCCGGCCTGTAAGGCCAGCACCGCCGTCTTCTGTGTCAGCTCGGCCCAGGCGGCCGCGGGTGATGCAAAGGCTTGGCCAATCAAAAGCGGCGCCAGCACGGTCTCAATCAGCCGGGCGCGGTGTTCGGCCCCGCATGAAGGGAAGTTGCACCAGGCCTCGCCCCAGCCATGCGCACCGTCTTCGTCCTCGACGCGCACCAGCACGGCGGGCCTGTCGAGCATGGTGCCAAACGACGTACGCACGGGCACGCGTACCGGCCAGCGCAGCACGTGCACGTCCAGGCGGGCGATGGCCGGTATTGCGGGCAAATCCCGTGGTGCGTGGTCCATTGGATTGAGGTATAAAGGGATGGTCTATGGTACGTTACGCCCTATAAAGCCACAAGTGCAGCAGCCCCACCACCACCCCGTCACGCGCGCCGCGCTGCTACTCGCACCGTGGCTCAGCCTCATCGCGCTGTGGTACGCGGTGCGCGGCAGTGGCCTGGTCAATCCGGCGCTGGTGCCGGCCCCGCACGCCGTGCTGGCCAAGTTCATCGAGCTCAGCCGCGACCGGCTGGCGCTGGACGTGTGGATGTCGACGCGGCGCGTCTTCATCGGCGTCTTCCTGGGCGTGCTGGTGGCCGTGCCGGTGGGCTTTGCCATTGGCTGGTACCGCAGCGTGCGCGGCTTTGTCGACCCGCTCATCAACTTCTTCCGTGCGCTGCCGCCGATCGCCTTGATTCCGCTGGTCATCGTCTACTTCGGCATCGGTGAGCTCGCCAAGACGGCGATCCTGTTCTACGCGTCGTTCTTTGCAGGCGTCATCGTGATGGTCGAAGGCATCGGCCAGATCAGCCCGATCTACGTGCGCGTGGCGCGCACGCTCGGTGCGAACGATGCCGAGATTTTCGCCAAGGTCATCGTGCCGCTCACCGTGCCCCACATCCTCACCGCAGTCCGTGTGGCTTTGGGTGTCGCCTGGGCCACGCTCGTAGCGTCCGAGCTCATCGCCGCGCAGCAGGGCCTGGGCGCGCTGATCCAAAACGCATCGTCGTTCTTCCAGCTCGACATCATCTACGTCGGCATCATCTGCATCGGCTTCATCGCGCTGGCGATGGACCTGGCCTTGCGCGCGGCCACGCGCCGGCTCGTGGCCTGGCAAGACCGCATCGCTTGAGGCAAGCGATGAGCCAAGCGATGAGCCACACCATGAGCCAGAACCTGCCCCCCGTACGCATTCGATTCGACAAGGTCGGCGTCGACTTCCCCACCGCCGCCGGGGCTATGCGCGTCGTTGACGGCGTCAGTCTGGACATCCATCAGGGCGAGTTCGTGTCGATCATCGGGCCCTCGGGATGCGGCAAGACGACCCTGATGAACATCGTCGGCGGCTTCGTCAAACCGACACGCGGCCAGGTGCTGCTTGACGGCAAGCCCGTGCTCGCGCCCGGCCCCGATCGTGGCGTCATCTTCCAGGAGTACGGCGTCTTTCCGTGGCTCACGGTGCGCGGCAACATCGAATTCGGTTTGCGCCTGCACGCCAACCGCCAGCACGCCGGCGAGCGCGCCGACATCGTGCATCGCTATCTGGCGCTGATGGGCCTGAGCGACTTTGCCGACCACTTCCCCAAACATCTGTCTGGCGGCATGCGCCAACGCCTGGCACTGGCTCGCGCCTACGCCGTGCAACCTGAGTTCCTGTTGATGGACGAGCCCTTTGGTGCGCTCGACGCGCAGACGCGCACCGCCATGCAAGACCTGTTGCTGCAGGTGCTGGCCGCTGAGGGCAAGACGGTGCTGCTCATCACGCACTCGGTCGACGAGGCGATTTACCTGTCCTCGCGCATCGTCGTCGTGACCGCGCGGCCGGCGCGCGTGCGCACAGTGATCGATGTGCCGTTTGGCTATCCGCGAGATGAGTCAGTACACGAGGATCCGCGCTTCGCCACGCTGCGCGCGCAGATTCGCGCCTTGGTGATGCAAGAGTACGCAGCGCAAGCCCGGCAGGCCGTGGGCGCTGCTGTGGACTGATTCAAATCGATGACGCCGACGCACCGACATCGACCCACCGCGGGCCGTGCCCGCTCAACCCAGGAGTAGACGACCATGACCCTTCGCCGCAGAACCTTGATCCAGACCGGCGCCGCCGCAGCCATTGCCAGCGTGGCGCCCGCCGTCTTCGCGCAGGCCAAAACCAAGCTACGCGTGGGCTACTTGCATACGCCCGCCGTGGATGGGCAGATCTGGCTCGGCCAGCATTCAGGCGCCTGGGCCAAGCGCGGGCTGGAGATGGAACTCATCCAGTTCACCACCGGCCTCGAACTCTTCCAGGCCATGATCGGCGGCAGCCTCGATGTGCTTTCCACCGGCGCGGTGGTGTCCAACTTTCCGGCGCGTGGCCAGGGCAAAGTCTTCTTGCTGAACAACATCGAATACGCGACGGCACAACTGTGGGTGCGCGACGATGCCATCAAGTCGATGGCCGACCTCAAAGGTAAGCAGATTTCAACGACCATGGGCACCACCGCCCACGTCTTTCTCGACCGCGCGTTGCGCTCGGCCAAACTCGACCCAGCCAAGGACGTGCAGCTCGTGAACCAGCGCATGGCCGAGGCGGTGACCTCGTTCATTTCGGGCGCCGTGCCCGCCGTGGCGCTATGGGTGCCGTTCGACGTCACCGTGAAACAGAAGGTGCCCAACGCCCGCAAGATCGTCGACGCCTCGGCGTTTTTCCCCGAGGCCGCGATCATGGGCGGCTGGGCCGCGCGCAATGATTTCTACGACGCCAACAAGCCCGCGCTGGCGGCGCTGACCGCCGCCTGGGTCGAGGTCAACGACGCCTTGCTGGCCAACTTCGACGCGTCGGCCGAGACGCTGCAGAAGACGCAATACAAAGAGGTTCCACTCGCCGACTTCAAGGACTCGATGAAGTTTTCCAAGTACTACACCTCGGCCGAATGGCGCAAGCTCTACGCCGATGGCACGGCCACCAAGTGGCTGCAGCAGGTGACCGATTTCTTCGCGGTGGCGGGCAACATTGCGAGCCCGGTGCCGGCCTCGAAGTACTTCGACCCGGCGCTCTTTTTGCAGACCGTGAAGGCCTGATCGTTTGGCCGCAGTGCCTTTCGCGATGAGCCCGCACGCCGGCTTCGACTACATCGTGGTCGGGGGCGGTTCGGCCGGTTGCATGTTGGCGAACCGCCTAAGCGTCGACCCCGCGTGCCGCGTCTTGCTGGTGGAGGCCGGCCAAGACGCGCGCCACTTCTGGCTGCGCCTGCCGGTGGGCTACTTCCGCTCGATTTACGACCCACGCTTTTCTTGGCAGTTTCCGCTGGAGCCAGAGGCCAGCACGGGCCAACGGCACGTCGCGTGGCCACGTGGCAAGGCGCTGGGTGGATCCAGCGTGATCAACGGCCTGCTCTACATCCGCGGCCAGCCGGCCGACTTCGACGACTGGGCCGGCGTGCACGGCGCGCAGGGATGGAGCTACCGCGATGTGCTGCCGTTCTTCAAACGCTCCGAGTCTTACGGCGGCGCTGCCAGCGAATACCACGGCACGGCAGGCGAGCTCGGCGTGTCCGAGCTGCGCAATGACCATCCGTACTGCGCCGCCTGGCTCGCTGCGGGCGCGCAGGCCGGCTATCCCTTGAGCGATGACTTCAACGGCGCACACGGCGACGGCCTGGGCCGCTACCAGCTCACCCTGCGTGGCCACTGGCGCTGCGACGCGGCCACCGCGTTCCTGGCGCCAGTGCGGCAGCGGCCCAACCTCACGGTGGTGACGCGGGCGCAGGTCACGCGGGTGGTGGTGCAAGCGGGCCGCGCCGTCGGTATCGAGTGGGCGCACGGCGGCCAGCGCCAGAGCGCCGCCTGTGATGGTGAAGTCATCCTCGCGGCCGGGGCCTTGCAGTCACCGCAGCTCTTGCAGCTCTCGGGCATAGGCCCGGCGGCGCTGCTGACGCGCCATGGCGTGGCCGTGGTGATGGATGCTGCGGAGGTCGGCGCCAATCTGCAAGACCACTACCAGGCCCGCGTCATCGTCAAACTCAAAGAGAAGCGCTCGCTCAACGACGATGTGCGCAACCCGCTCAAGCTGGCCCAGATGGGCGCGCAGTGGCTGTTCGGCCAGCGTGGCCCGCTGACAGTGGGCGCGGGCCAGGTGGGCGGCCTGGTGGCCACGGAGCATGCGACGGGCGGGCGCGCCGATGTGCTGCTCAATGTGATGCCGCTGTCGGTCGACAAACCGGGGGACCCGCTGCATCGTTTCTCGGGTTTCTCGGCGTCGGCGGCGCAGTGCCGTCCGGAGTCGACAGGCACGGTGGAGATCGCCAGCGCTGACCCACTGGCGCTGCCGCGCATCCGAGCCGGGTATCTGACCGAACCGCTGGACGCCAAGGTGCTGGTCGCGGGCCTGCGCATCCTGCGCGAGATCTACGCCCAGCCGGCCTTTCGCGGCCTCGTCACCGGCGAGGAATACCTGCCTGGCAATGACGTCACCACCGCCAGCGCCCTGGAAGCCTTCGCGCGCGCCAAGGGCGGCACCGTGTTCCACCCGGCGGGCACCTGCCGCATGGGTGGCGACGCGCGCTCGGTGGTGGACGAGCGGCTGCGAGTACGCGGTGTGCGGGGGCTGCGCGTCATCGACGCTTCGGTGATGCCGCGCATCGTCTCCACCAACACCAACGCGGCGGCGATCATGATCGGCGAGAAGGGTGCCGCGCTGGTGCTCGAAGACGCGGCCCGCAGCGCGGCACGCGCGGAGGCCAGCGCATGATCCTGGACAACGCGGAGGTGCCGCTGTACGTGCAGCTCGCCGAGCTGTTTCGACAGCGCATCGTCAAGGGCGTCTGGCTGGAAGGCGACAAACTGCCTTCACTCGAACAAATGGTGGCCGAGTTCGGCGTGGCGCGTGTCACCGTGCGTCAGGCCATCGACCGCTTGACGCGCGACGGCCTGGTGTCTCCGCAGCGCGGCCGCGGCACCTTCGTCACCGGCGCGCCTCGCGCCGACCGCTGGCTGCGCGTAGAGACGTCGCTGCAGAACCTTGCGGACGTCTACCGCGACACGCACCCCAAGGTGCTCAACATCGACGAGTCCACACGCAGCCCACGCCTGAGCGACGCCGATGGCGTGGCGGCGCCGAAGTACGTCTACATGCGGCGCATCCACTCGCGCGAAGGGCGCGCCTATTGCGTCATCGACATCTACCTGGACGCCGAGATCTTTGCCCGCCACCCGGCGCGCTTTCGCAAAGAGACGGTGATCCCGCTCTTGATCACGATGCCGACGGTCAAGATCGTGACGGCACACCAGGTGCTGACGATTTCCACCGCCGACCTGGAGGTTGCGCGCCATCTCGGCATCAGCGTCAACGCCCCCGTGGCCGAGGTGCGGCGCGTCTTCACCGGCGCGCGCCGGCGCGTGATCTACCTCGCTGAAGTTACCTACCGCGGCGACTTCGTGCATGTGGAGTTCGACCTCAAGGCCAAGTAGCCGACGGTGGGCGTCGGCCATCGCCCGCACACGAACACCATATGGAGACAATGACGGAGGCGACTGGTGCCTACGACGAGACTTCATTGAACTCTTTTGAAACCTGACACCATGGGCTCCGACCCCTCAGAGCGTTGGCCGCATGCCTCGCTGCTTGTCGTGGACGACGAGCCGGGCATGCTCAATTTCCTGCAAAAAACACTCACGCCACGCGCGGGCCAGGTGCTCACGGCGGGTTCGGCGGAAGACGCCGAGTTGCTGCTGCAAAAGCACCGCTTCGACCTGGTGATTCTTGACATCTCGCTGCCCGGCAAAAGCGGCATTGCGCTCCTACGCGAGATGCGTGAACAAGGCCTGCAAAGCGAGGTGGTGTTGATCACCGCGTTTGCCGATCTCGACACCGCGATTGAAGCCTTGCGCGCAGGTGCTAGCGACTTTTTGCTCAAACCCTTTCGCGTGACGCAGGTGCTCAACGCCTTCAAGCACGGCATGGAACGCGCACGGCTCAAGCGTGAAAACTGGGTGCTCAAGCGCGCCTTGTCGCAGCGCACGCCTGCCGCCGGTGGGCTCGTCGGCCGCTCCATCGTCATCAAGGGCTTGCACGCGGCGCTGCGCCGCGTGGCGGCGGTGGACAGCACGGTGCTGCTCACCGGTGAATCGGGCACGGGCAAGGAGCTCGCCGCGCTATCGCTGCACCGCCTGAGCGCGCATGCCGGTGGCCTGTTCGTGCCGGTGAGTTGCGCGACCGTGCTGCCCGGCCACATCGAAGAAGAACTCTTTGGCCACGCGCAGGGCAAAGGCCAGCGACGGCAACATGGCCGCGATGGCCTCTTCCTCTACGCGCAAGGCGGCACGCTCTTTCTCGACGAAATTGCGGAGATGCCACTGCCCTTACAGGCAACGTTATTACGCGTCTTGGAAACACGCCGCATCCGCCCCGTGGGCAGCGAGCAAGAGATTCCGGTGGACCTGCGCATCGTCGCCACCACCAACCGGCCGCTGCGCGACGAGGTTGCCGCCGGGCGCTTTCGTGCCGACCTCTTCTATCGCTTGCAGGTGGTGGAAATCAACCTGCCGCCTCTGGCGTCGCACAAGGAAGACATCCCCGACCTGGTGGCGCACTTCATCACCACGCTGGCGCCGCAGCTCGGTGTGGCGCCCTTTGAGGTCAGCGCCGACGAGTTACGCTTTCTGGCCGACTACGACTGGCCCGGCAACGTGCGCGAGCTGCGCAACCTGATCGAGCGTTCGCTGATCTTGGGCGCGCTCAATGTCTCGGCGCTGTACCAGGGTTTGTCGCGCACCAAGGGCAACCCGCTGCCGCTGCGCAGCCCGCACGCCAGCGCGCCACTGGAAGGGCCGGTCGACTTGCACAGTCTGGAAAAGCGCCACATCCAGGCGGTGCTGGAGTCGGTGGCGGGCGACAAAACGAGGGCCGCTGCGCTGCTGGGCGTGTCGCGGCGCACGCTGGAGCGGCGCGTGGCCGAATGGGGCGGCGCTTGAGGGTGATGAGCAGCTTCACGCGGCTGTCGATCCGCAACAAGCTGCTGGTGCTGGTCTTGATGCCGCTGGTGGGCGTGCTGCCGCTCTTGGGTGCGGTGCTGCTGATCTGGGGCAACAACGCGCTGGACCAACTGCTGGTGACCAAGGTGCGCAGCGACCTGGCGGTGGCGCAGGGCTACTTCGAGCGTGTGCTCGGCGAGGTGGGGGCCAGCACGGCGGCGGTGGCCGACTCGCAGGTGCTGCACCTGGCGCTGGCCCAGCGTGACGCCACGGCGCAGGTGGCCTTGCTGCAGCGCTTGAAGACGCGCGAGAGGCTGGACTTCATCAACCTGCGCGCGGCCGACGGCAGCCTGCGTGTCACCGACAGCGGGGCGGCCACAGACGCCGTGGCGGCCGCCATCACCATGCCGCCTAACACTCAAACCGACAGCACCAGCGTCGAAGTCTTGTCGAGTGAGCAGCTGGCGGTGCTGGCGCCCGAGCTGCGTGAACGCATCAAGGTGCCGCTGCTGGCCACGCGCAACGCCGCCCCTAGCCAGCGCGAGGTGGAAGACCGAGCCATGGTGCTGCTGGCCACGCGCCTGGTGCGAGATGTCGAAGGCCGCGTGCTGGCCCAGGTGCAGGCCGGCGTGCTGCTTAATCGAAACCTGGCCTTCATCGACCACATCAACAGCATCGTCTACCCCGCCGGCTCGCTGCCCTACGGCAGCCTGGGCACGGCCACGCTCTTTCTAGACGATGTGCGCATCAGCACCAACGTGCGCTTGTTCGGCGGCGAGCGTGACGAGCGCGCCATCGGCACACGCGT
>JANMMH010000365.1:0-5165 GCA_031373055.1 Rubrivivax sp.
AACAAGGCCAGGATGGGGATGGCCGCGATGTCTTGGAAGAGCGACACGCTGAGCACGCTTTGCCCCGCGCTGGTGGGCATGAGGTTGCGCTCGTTCAGCACGCCCAGGCCGATGGCGGTGGACGACATGGCCAGCGCGAGCCCGGCCACCACCGCCGTCTGCCACGCGACACCGAACGCCAGTGCTGCCGCACCCAGCAGCGCGGCCGAGCCCAGCAACTGCACTGAGCCCCAGCCGAAGATCGGCTTGCGCAGCGACCACAGCCGGCGCGGTTCCAGCTCCAGACCCACGATGAAGAGCATCAGCACGACGCCGAACTCGGCAAATTCGAGCATCGCTTTCGGGTCGGTGACAAGGGCCAGACCGAAGGGGCCGATCGCGATGCCCGCACCCAGGTAGCCAATGATCGAGCCCAGGCCAAGCAAGCGCGCCAGGGGCACCGCCAGCACGGCGGCGCTGAGGTAGATAAGGCTGGGTTGCAGCCAGGTCGGGCCATGGTCCATGGCAGCGATGCTAAGCGGGCATGCCGCTCGGTGACTCAGCTGAGCGTGAACGCGGCGCGGCGCGCTTGCACGGGCGCGATATCGACGTCGGGCAGGTGCTGCGCCACCAGCGCCAGCACCTCGCCTTCAAGCCCATGCAGCTGCGCAAACGCCTCGGCCGGTGGCGCGCACAGCAAAGCCTCCATGCGTACTGCTAACGCCCAAGGTGCACGCACCGGTTTGGCCGCCAGGCCACCCACGCGCTTGACCTGAAAGCGCGTGAAGTAGCGCCGGTTGAGCCCACAAAGCATGAGCAGCAGCGCATAGCAGGCCTCCACATGCAACTCGCGGCACCACAGCGGCGTGTCGCGATGGATGAGCTGACTGACGGCGCGCCACGGTGTCACGGTCTTCAAGCCATGCTCGACCATGGCTCGGCCCAGCGCGGGCGGGAACGCCGCTAGCCGGGCCTGGATAGCGGCCAAGGCCGGCGCATTCACCAGCGATACCGCCTTGAGCATGCCCTCGGCCAGCTTGTGCAGCGGTGTGTCGGGGTTGTGCGCCACCAGCAGCTCGTCAAGCTCACCCTGCAAGCGCGCGTGTGTGGTGTAGGCGATCTGGATCTACACGCCGCTGAGCTCAAACTGCACCACCAGGCCTTCGGCTTCCGAGCCCCAGGTCCAGTTCCACGGTGCGCCGCCGCCGCGCGCGCAGGCCGCCTGCAGCACGCTGCGCTCGGGCATGGCGTGCAGCACCACGCTCATGTCGACGTCAGACAGCGCGTCCGCCTGGGCCTCCACCACCGAGCCCGAGACCAGCGCCAGCAGCGTCTCATCGCCTATGGCAACGTGGGCCTGCGCCACCTGCTGCGCCAGGTCAAAACGAAAGTCGGTGTGCGAGATGCGCGGCGTCGGGCTGTCGGGCGAAGGGCGCATGGTGGGGTCCTGGGTCGGCGTACTAGGCTTCCTGACCACCTGACATGACACTGAGGATGGCCTCACCCGTGGCCACCAAACTCTCTTTGCCTTTGGCGATGGCATAGAGCTCGGCGGCGGTGAAGACCTGGGTCTTGCCGGCCTTGACGACTCGTGCGCGGACGACAAAGCGCTCGCCAACGGCCGGACGCAAACAGTTCACGGAATAGTGCGACGCGAGTACCTGGCCAACCAAGGTTGCGGCGGCATATCCGCAACCGGTGTCGATGAGTGCGCCCACCAAACCCGCATGCAAGAAGCCAGCATATTGGCCGACTTCATGGCGCCAGGGCATTGAAATCTCTGCGCGGCCGGCTTCAGCGCTGTCGACCTGAATGCCGCACCACATGTTGAATGCAGAGGTCTGGTTGACCGCGCGCAACGTGGCCAGCGGGTCTTGGAGGGCAGTGCTCATGATGATGTGTTTTCGCGGCGGCTGGGCAGACTCTATGCCAGTGCGATGCAATCGGGCTGTCGCCGCTGGGACAAGCCCTCATCGGAGCTAACACCCAAGTGACGCGCAGCACACCCCGACTCAACTGATCACCGACTGCTGCGCAATCCCCGCATCCACCAGCACATGCTGCCCCGTCATGCCGTCGCTGTCGTCTGCCGCCAGAAAGAGCGTGGCGCGCGCGACGTGGCCGGCGTCCAGGCGAATCTTTAGACACTGCGCGTCGAGGAAAGCCTGGTCGGCTGCGACGTCGCGGTGCAGCGTGTTCTGGCGCTCGGTGACGATGGCGCCGGGTACCAGCGCGTTGACGCGGATCTTGCGCTCGCCCAGTTCGCGCGCCAGCGTGCGTGTCAGGCCCAGGACGCCGGCTTTGGCGGTGGTGTAGCCCACGAGGTTGGGCCGCCCGCGCATCCAGCTCACGCTGCCCATATTGATGATGCTGCCGCCGCCCGCCGCGGCCATGCCTGGCGTCACGGCCTGGATGGCGAAAAAGTAGTGCTTGAGGTTCAGCGCCAGGCGCTCGTCCCAGAACTCTGGCGTCACGTCTTCCATGCGGTGGCGGTCGTCGCGCCCGGCGTTGTTGACCAGCACCTGCACGGGGCCGTGCTGGGCTATGAGGATGGCTAACAAACTTTGGTAGGCGGCGGTGTCGCGCACGTCGCATGCCGCGTAGACGGGTGCGGGCCAGCCGTAGGCCGTCACTTCATCGATCAGCGCCTGGCCGCCATCTTTCTTGGTGCCGCAGAAGGCCACGCGCGAGCCCTGGGCGGCAAAGGCGCGCACCAGCTCGGCGCCGATGCCTGAGCTGCCGCCGCTGATGAAGACCAGGCGGCCGGCGAGAGAGGGGTACTTGGCGTAGCTCATGGTGCTTGCCAAAGCCGCTGTCAGCTCAATTCGGGAGGTAGCACTTCGCTCAAGGCAACGACACGCCCTTCGTCAATGCTCTTGTGCGCAGCGATGCCGGTGGCCACGGCGCGCAGCCCTTCTTCGAGTGAAATCTCGGGCGGCAGGCCTTCGCGTATGGCTTTGGCAAAGCGCACATGCTCGACGTACGAGGCACCGAAGTGCTGGCCGGCGTAGCGGATGCTGGTGTCCCACACGCGGCGCATCGAAACACCGCGCCCGGTGCCTGAGTGCTGACCCCAAACTTCGCGGCGGCCCCAGTCGGCGCGGCTGCCATGCAAGAGCGTGAGCGAAGGCAGCAGCGATTCGAGCTTGCCTACGTCGCCCACGACCGTGATGGCTTCGCGGTCGACCGTGTTCTCGGCAAACATGCACAGCTCCAGCATGGCGCGCGCGCCGCTGGCGTATTCGACGATGACGTAGGCGGCATCAAGGATGTCGGGCGTGCGACCGGCATAACGTTCATCGAGATGGTTGACACGCTGCCCGCCAGACGCAAACACGCGCGTGGGTTTTTCTTGCAGGATCAGATCCATCAAGTTGAAGTAGTGGCAGCACTTTTCGACCAGCGTGCCGCCGGTGTTTTCGCTGAAGCGGTTCCAGTCGCCGACCTTTGGGTAGAACGGCTCGCGGTGTTCGCGGATGGTGACCTGATGCAGGCGGCCGATCTCGCCGCCGTGCGCCATGCGGATCATCTCGGCCACGGGCGGCATGTAGCGGTACTCCTGAGCCACCCAGACGATCCCCTTGCGACCCTGCGCGCGTTTCAAGATATCCACGCCGTCTGCCATGCGCGTGACGAGCGGCTTTTCCACGAGGATGTGCAGGTTCGTAGGCAATGCGTCCCGCAACATCGCCGCGTGTGTGAAGTTGGGCGTGGCGATGACCAGCGCGTCACACAAGCCGCTGGCCAGCAGTTCAAGGTGCGAGCTGAACACGCGCGGCGGCGTGTCTTCGAAAAGCGCCAACGCGGCCTCGCGGCTGGGGCCGTGCGGGTCGGCGATGGCGGTGACCACCGCGCCGCCGACTAGCGTGGACATCGCGCGGATGTTGTCGATGTGCTCGCGGCCCATGCTGCCGCAACCGATCAATCCATAACGAATGGCGCTCATCCTTTGAGCCCTCCTTGAGTGAGACCGCCGACGACACGCTCCTGGAAGAGGGCGATCAACACCGCCACCGGCACGATGGCGACGATCAAGGCGGCCGAAATGATGGGCCAGGGAAAGCTGAATTCGCCCTGGTACAGCGTGATGCCCACGGGCAGCGTGCGCATCGACGCGGCCGAATTGAGCGACAGCGCCAGCAGGAATTCGTCCCAAGCGTTGACGAAGGCCAGGATGCCTGCAGTGAACACGCCCGGCGCTGCTAACGGTACGACGACGCGCACAAGTGCGCCCATGCGCGTGCAGCCGTCGATCATGGCGGCGTTCTCCAGGTCGCGCGGGATGCTCTGGAAGAAACTCACCAGCACGAGGGTGCACACCGGCAGGTTCAGCACCACGTAGGGCAGGATCAGCGCGGTGTAGGTGTTCAAGAGGCCGAGTGTGCGCATGGTCTCGAAGATGGGCACCAAGAGGGTCACCAGCGGGAACATGCTCGACGCCACGATGGCCGTGAGGATGAGCTGGCGGTGCTTCAAGTTCAACCGCGCGATGGCGTAAGCGGCTCCCGCCGAAACGAGCAACGAAGCGATGGTGGCGCCGAGTGCGACGAGCGCGCTGTTGCCCATGAAGCGCAGCAAGGGTTGGTCGGTGAAGGCTTGCACGTAGTTGTGCAGCGTGGCGTTGGCCGGCCACCAGGTGATGGGTTTGCTGACGAGTTCGGTCTCGCTTTTCAGCGAGGTCAGCAGGATCCACAGCGCGGGGAAGAAGCCATTGGCCACCACCAGCGCGGCGGCGATCCAGCGCAGCCGTGGGCCCTCAAAAATATTGCTGTTCATTGCGCCTACTCGTTGCCGATGCGGCGCAGGTAGATCGCCGTGATCACCATCGACATCAGGAACATGCACACCGCTAACGTTGAGCCGTAGCCGACATCCAGATAGTCGATCGTCGTCTTGTGGATCAGCATGGCCAGCGTTTCGGTGGCGTTGCCGGGGCCGCCCTTGGTCATGGTGTACGGGATGTCGAAGGTTTGCAGTGCGGTGATGGTGCGAAAGATCAGCGCCACCACGATCGACGGCATCAGCATCGGGATGGTGATCTGCCAGAACTGCTGCCAGCGCGACGCGCCGTCAACCTCAGCCGCTTCGTACAGCGACTTCGGAATCATCTGCAAACCCGCCAGCAGGATCAGCGCCATGAACGACGATGTCTTCCAGATGATGGCGGCGCAGATGGCTGTGAACGC
>JANMMH010000415.1:0-15130 GCA_031373055.1 Rubrivivax sp.
GTTCTGCCACTCCAAGAGCACGGCAAGTGTCATGCCCAGCGCGGTGGAGAAGAGCACGGTGAGGCCAGCGAAGAGCACGGTCCAGATGAAGATGCTGACGAACGGGCCGCGGAAATCGCTGTCCAGCAGCATGCGGCTGTAGTTGGCGAAACCGATGCCGACTTTGAAGCCGGGCTGGATGCGTTCACCCGCAGCGTTCTCGAAAAACCCACTTTGCGGATTGGCCTTGAAGACCTGCTGCGTGGCCAGCTGCGTCAGCGTGCCATCGGCGTTAGCCTGCCACAGGGGCGCGATGTCGCCAAACTCGCGCACGCCGGCGTAGTGGATGACTTTGCCACTGGGCAGCTTGAGTTGCAGCGGCAGCAAGTTGTCGCGCAGCGCGAGCACCTCGCGCAAGCCCAGCGGCTCGGCCAGGGTGATGCTGCTACTGGGCAGCATGGGCACGGGTGCGGTGATGGGCTTGCTGAAGTTCAGCGGCGGCGACACCAACGTGGGGCCGCCTTGGCCCTCATTGGGCAAGAGCTTGAGCCGGATCGCCTTACCCTCGACGTGCAGGCTGAAGGCTTGTGTTTGCGCTTCGTCCACCAGCGTCTGGTCGAGCAAGTAAGCGCGCGAACGCTCCAAGCTCAGCAGGTTGCTCGACGAGTAATTCGTGAAGCCAATCTGCACGGTATAGAGCAGCGGAAAGGCGACAAACAGCAGCATGCCGGCGATGCCCGGGAACAGATACTTCCACGCCACCGAAGTGGCGGTGGCGTAGATCACGATGGTGCTCACGCCGAAGATCAGCATGCCCATGGCCACCAGCGGCTGGCCGGCGCTGTAGAGGCTGAAGACGAACCACAGCAGTGCCAGGCTGGCGAGCAGTGCCATGAGGATGTCGATAGCGCGGCGCATCGCCGTGGGCGGCTTCGTCATGGGCTCACCATGCGTGCGGCCGCGCCTTTGAGCGCGTCGGCCGGTGACTGTCGACCGTTGGTGATGGCCTCGAGCGCGGCGTCCATCGCCGGGAAGAAGCGGCCCATCTCGGGGATGTTGGGAATGGGCTCGCCGGCCAGCGCATTGGCCATCGTCGCGACGATGCGCGCATCACCACTGAGCTCACGAAAGTAGGCCTTGTTGGCGGGCGTGCCCAGCGGTACGTCGGCCGAGATCATCTTCAAGCTGGCCAGCGTGAGCAGGTGGTGCTCGATGAACTCACGCGCCACGTCTTTGGCCTTGCTCGCCACCGAAATCATGCAGCCCAGCACACCCACAAACACCTTGCTCGGCTTGCCGTCGATGGAAGGCACAGGTGCCACGCCGAAGTCGATGCCGCTCTTCTTGGCGTTGTCCCAGGCCCAGGGCCCGCTGATCATCATCGCCACCTGGCCGCGGTTGAAGCCGGCTTCCATCTCGGAGTAGCGCGCGCCTTTGGGCATCACGCCTTCTTTGACCAGGCGGTCGAGCATCTGGGCGCCTGCTAACGCGCCAGCGTTGCTGACACCCACTTGCCTTGGGTCAAGCTCACCCGCAGCCGTGCGTGCAAAGACAAACCCACCCGGTCCGGCCAGCAAGGGCCAGCTGAAGAAGGACTTGTTGTAGTCCCAAAGAATGGCCTTCTTTCCCTGCGCCACGAGCTGCTTGTCCAGCGCAAAGAGCTCTTCGAAGCTGGCCGGCGGTGACGCCACCAGCGCCTTGTTGTAGATCAGGCCGTTGGCTTCAATCGCCAGCGGGTAGCCCCAGAGCTGGCCCTTGTAGGTGAAAGCTTTCCAGGCCGCGTCATCGATCTCGTCTCGCACGCGCTTGGGCGGGCGCAGCGGCACGATCAAGCCCGACTTGGCCCACTCGCCGATGCGGTCGTGCGGCCAGCAAAAGATGTCTGGGCCTTTGCCGGCGGCGGCGGCAGCCTGGAACTTGTCGGGCGCGCCTTCAGGGTGTTGCACCACCACCTGCACGCCCGAGGCCTTCTCGAAAGCGTCCCCGACTTTTTGCAAACCGTTGTAGCCCTTGTCGCCGTTGATCCAGACCAGCAATCGCAGCGGCGATTGCGCCTGTGCGCTAGTTTCTGCGCCAGCAGCCAACAACAGCGCGGCGGCAACAGTCGCCGCGCGCAGGGCATCAAGCGGCATGGCGCTCGGCCGCCACGCTGAGGCGGCGGTAGGCACGGCCTTGCCCGTTGAAGAGGTAAGCCTTTTCTTCAGGCACGCCGAGTGCTAACGCTTGGCCGTTGTGGATGATGCGGTCGCCCTCGACGGCCGCCGTGAGCACGTCGCTCACACCTGCGTTGCTGCAGTAGGCGTAGGTCATGCTGCCTAGCGACTCCACAAACGTCACGCTCGTTTGCAGCGCGTTGGCCGCCACACCAGCGCGCAGGTGCTCGGGCCGCACGCCCAGCGTGACCTTGTCGCCGGGCTTGGCGGCCGCAGCGTCGACCAGGCAGCGGATGACTTCACCGCCACCGAGCTTGACCGACGCGCCATGCGCAGAAGCTTCCACCACCGTGGCGCCCATGAAATTCATGCCCGGGCTGCCGATGAAACCGGCCACGAACACGTTATCGGGCTGCTCGTACAAGTTCATGGGCGAGCCAACTTGCTCGATGCGCCCGGCTTGCAGCACGACGATGCGGTCGGCCAGCGTCATGGCTTCCACCTGGTCGTGCGTGACGTAAATCATCGTCGTCTTGAACTGCTCGTGCAGCTTGGCGAACTCGTAGCGCATCTTCACGCGCAAGGCTGTATCGAGATTGGACAAAGGCTCGTCGAAGAGAAAGACTTCGGGCTTGCGCACGATGGCGCGGCCGATGGCGACGCGCTGGCGCTGGCCGCCCGACAAATCCTTGGGCTTGCGCTTGAGCAGGTGTTCGATGTGCAGGATCTTGGCCGCGCTGTTCACCGCACTCTCGATCTCGGCCTTGGGCACCTTGGCCAGCCGCAATCCAAACGCCATGTTCTCGAAGAGATCCATGTGCGGGTACAGCGCATAACTCTGGAAGACCATGGCGATGCCGCGCTCGGCCGGTGGCACATCGTTCACCACCCGCCCGCCAATGCTGAGCGTGCCGCCGGTGATGTCTTCCAGGCCGGCGATGGTGCGCAGCAGGGTGCTCTTGCCGCAGCCCGAAGGGCCGACGAAGACCATGAATTCGCCGTCGCGAATGTCGAGGTCGATGCCGTGCAGGATCTTCACATCGCCGAACGCTTTGGCCACGCCGGTGAGCTTGACATCTGCCACGGTTGCACCTTTAAGGGGCCCGCAGCGGCCGCTGCGGATGTAGAGAATATACAAGCGCCAACCGCTCCAAGCTACGCGGATGAACCCGTGCCGGGAACCTACTTTTCATAGGTAAATTTGCTTGTTGCGTGATGCTTCGGGGTAATCCCTATGTAGCTATACTACATTTCAAACGCGGCGCGTTTCGCTGCTTCGGAACCTGGATTGTCGTGCCCACCATCGACCTTAGCCAACGCCGCGCCGGCGTGCTGGCCCACATCACGTCACTGCCTGGCCCGCACGGCATCGGTGACTTTGGGCCCGATGCGTTTGCCTTTGTCGACTGGCTGCAAAGTGCCGGCCAGCGTTTGTGGCAGTGGCTGCCTACCACACCCATCGGCCCCGGCGATTCGCCCTACCAAAGTGTCTCGGCCTTCGCCGGCAGCCCCTTGATGGTGGCGCTGGAGCCGCTGGTCGAAGCGGGCTGGTTGGCCACGCCGGCGCTGCCTGAAGGTGGCTTCGACGCGCGCGCCGTTGACTTCACTGCGGTCTCGGCCTGGCGGCTGCCCTTGTTGCGCCAGGCCGCGCAAACCTTCGTCCAAAGCGCCAGCCCGGCACAACACCGCACCTTCGACGCGTGGTGCGACAGTCAGTCGGAATGGCTCAACGACTACGCCGTCTTCATGACCTTGGAGGCACTGCACGGCGGCGCGCCTTGGTGGATGTGGCCCGAACCTCATCGCCAGCGCAACAAGCACAGCCTGCGCGTGGCGGCGAAAGAACACTTCGAAGAATTCACCTTCTGGCGCTTTGTCCAGTGGTGTTTTGCGACGCAGCTGGCCGCGCTGAAAACCTACGCTAACGATCGAGATGTGCTGATCGTGGGCGACCTGCCCATCTTCGTGGCCCACCACAGCGCCGACTGCTGGGCCGCGCCTGAGCTCTTCGAACTCGACGCCGACTTTCAGCCCACCGTCGTGGCCGGCGTGCCGCCCGACAACTTCATTCCCACGGGCCAACGCTGGGGCAACCCGCTGTACCGCTGGCAAGCCATGGCTGACGACGGGTTCGGCTGGTGGACGGCGCGATTGCGGCGCGCCTTGGCTCTGGCCGACATCGTGCGCATCGACCACTTCTGCGGCTTCGGCGCGTACTGGGAAATCCCCGCGAGTTCACCCACTGCCGCTGTCGGCCGCTGGATTGACGCGCCGGGCGAGGCGCTCTTCGCCGCCGTCGCTGAAGCTCTCGGCCCCATGCCCATCATTGCCGAAGACTTGGGCAACGTAACACCAGCAGTGGTGGCCCTGCGCGACGGCAACGGTTTCCCCGGCATGAAGATTCTGCAAGAGGCCTTCAGTGGCGACGGCAGCCACGGCTTTCTGCCACACAACTACACGCCCCATTGCGTGGCCTACACCGGCACCCACGACGGCAACACCGCGCGTGGCTGGTGGGACACCGCGAGCGACACCGAGCGCCATGACGCTGGTTGTTATTTGGCCTGCACGGCAGGCGATGTGCACTGGGCCATGATCCGCGCCGTGTGCAACTCAATAGCCCACATGGCGGTGTACCCGCTGCAAGACGTGCTGGGGCTGGACGGCGAACACCGCATGAACCTGCCCGGCACCATGGGCGGCAGCAACTGGCGCTGGCGCTTTGCGTGGCCCATGCTGACGGCCGAGCATGCGCGCTTGCTGGGCAAGGTCAGTGCGGCGAGTGGGCGCGCGCCGGTTAGGCGTGCTCGCATGCCCCGCGCCCCATGAGGCGGCACGTGCCAAGGCGCCATTGGGGTGGGCGGCTCCGCTCAGATGAATGCTTATTCGCTACGCCGTCCACCCCAATGCCGCCTTGGCCGGAAGTCGCGAGGTTTTCGTCGCCGCACAACCCGCTACCGAACAGCCCAGGGGGGTGCCCTGACCTCGTTCATAAGCATTCCCCGAACGGAGTCAGGGCACCCCCCTGGGCTGCGCGCAAGACCGCGCAGGTCATTTGCTGCTGATAAACCAGAAACTCGCTTTGCAGCACTACTGCATTGTGGATAGACTGCGTCCATGCAAGCCACATTGACCATCAACAGCCGCGGCGTCGTCACGCTCCCGGCCAAATTGCGCCAGGCCATGGGTCTCAAAGCAGACGATCAGTTGATCGCCCAGACCACACCGGAAGGACTGTTGCTGCGTCCAGCTGTGACCTTGCCGCTGGAGATGTACAGCGACGCGCGCCTGCGCGAGTTCGAGCGCGCCGAAGCTGAGCTCGCGGCAGTGCTGCCAAGGCGCTGACACTTGCCTGCCCAGCTACGTATCTTTCTGGATGCGAACGTTCTCTTCTCTGCCGCGCACTCCGATGGCGCCGTACGCCGCTTGCTCTACCTGTTGCATGCCGACGGCCACACACTGGTCGCTGACGCCTACGTCGCCGTCGAAGCGCAGAGAAATCTTGCGGCCAAAGGCGGCGCCGACGCGCTGGCCTACCTTGAAGCCCTGCTTTCAAGGATCGAAGTCAATGGCGTGGCCGCACAGGCGACATTGACCCCCGTTGCCGACTGGTTACCCGCCAAGGACCGCCCTGTTCTGCACGCCGCCATCGCATGCCGATGCCAAGCGCTCGTCACCGGTGACAGCACGCACTCTGGCGCTGGTTACGGCAAGTCGTTCGACGGTGTGACGATCTACGCCCCTGCCCAGCTTGCGCACATGCTGTGGCCGTGAAGGGTCGCGTCACTGATTTACGCAGACCACTGACATGACCACCCACACCACACCGCCCAGCCCACGCGAAAGCGTCGAAGCCTTCTGGCGCACCGCCAACGCGCGCCAGTGGCCAGCGTTTGCGGCGCTGCTGCACCCGCAGCTGGTCTACCTCGTGCCGCAAACACGCGAGCGTGGCGAGGGCGCCGCCGCACTCGTCGACATCTTCCGCACCTGGCCAGGCGACTGGGTGGCGCAGGTCCAGACCTTGATCGCCGACGACACACGCGCCGTCACCGCCGTGCGCTTCGTCGTCGGTGATACGGTGGAAACAGGCATCAGCTTCTTCGAGTTCGAAGGCGGCTTGATCCGCAGCGTGACGGACTATTGGCCCAGCGCCTACGAGCCGCCGCCGCGTGTGTCGGTGCACCTGAAGCGCGACTGAACGCCGCGCGCCATCGCGCCCTACTTCACCACACTCACCGCCTTCACGTTGTCGTCGCTATTGCGGTCAATTCGCTTGTTGTAGGGGTCGATGCCCGCGAAGGCCGGTTGCTTATCGAGCAGCAGTTTGATCGTCTGCACACCGCTCTTGATGGATCGGCGCTCCATCAGCAACACCGCCGCTTGCGTGAAACCTTTGCTGCCCGGCTCGGCGCTGAAGACACCGATGTCGAAGGCCTCGTCCAGCGGCTCCTCGGTCTCTTTGCCCTTGCCGTCGGCCACCAATTTGCGGGCTTCGAGCGTGAGGGTGAGTTCCCAGCGGCCGTCAGCGCGGCGCATGGCTTGCGCGACTTTGGTCTTGGCGTCAAAGAGAACGATCCGCTCGAAGAGGTCGGTGATCAGCGCGTCATGCGCGGGCCCGGCTTCTTCACGCAGGACCCGCAAGAAGTCGCTGCTCGAGGGGTACGGCGCCGGCTTGAAGGCGTAGCTCTCCAGCATGCGCTGCAACGCGCGGTTGACGATCTTCTCGCCCACCACCTCCTTCAACCAATACATCACCAGCGAACCTTTCTGATAGTGGATGTAGGGCTGGTTTTCGACGCGGACCAGCGGTTGCTCTTCGATCAACTCGCCGCCGCGCGCACGCAAGTAGCGGTCGAGCTCGTACTTGAGGAAGCGGCGGATCTGGTCGCGGCCGTAGAGCTTTTCCATCACCAGCAGCGCCGCGTATTGCGCAAAGGTTTCCGACAACATCGTCGAGCCCTGCATGTCGGCGCCAATGATCTGGTGCGCCCACCACTGGTGGCCAACCTCGTGCGCGGTGACGTAGGTCACCATGTCGATGGTCTCGTCGTCGCGGTGGCGGATGACGAAGCCGATGCCCTCTGAATACGGCATCGTGCCCGCGAAGGCCTGCGCGAAATCAGCATAGGCCGGGAACTCAAGAATGCGCGCCTGCTTGAATTGGTAGGGCGAGAAACTGGCGCTAAAGAGCTCGACCGATGTCGCCGTGGCGTCGAGCATGCGCTGCACGTTGTAAGCGTGTTGCGGCGCGTGGTAGACGCTGAGTTGGGTGCCTTGATGCGCCTGCGTCTTCACCGCATAACGCGCAGACTGCATGGAGAAGAAATGCTGGATCGGCGCTTCGGTGCGCGTCACCAGCGTGCGTCGGCCGCCCGCCGTGGTGTCGCTCACAGTGGCACCCGGCGCCACGGGCACCTGGTCGGCGTCGGTGCCCAGCGTGATCTGCGCTTGCACCCAGTCGCTGTCATTGCGCAGGTAGTGGTGCGTGCGTGCGCTTTGGTCTTCGAGCTTGGCCATGCGCAGCTCGGGCTCCAAGCCTTGTTTGCGCCGCTTGTTGCGGTCTTGCAGCAGCTGTGCGCGGCTCATGCCGATGATCGGGGCGACCTGGAAGTTGTTGATGAAACTGCCGTTGTCGACCAAGTCAAAGGGGCTGCGCGCGTTGCCGAAACCTTCGCTCTTGAGCTCGCTGGTGAAGCTCAACGTGCGCTTCTCGCCCGCGGCCATGGCGGGTGCCAGGCGGTAGATGCGGTAGGCGTAGTCCTTGTATTCCTTCTCCAGCGTAGCGCCAGGCACGTCGAGCTTGAGCATCCGCAGTGGGCGCACCCAGCGCACGTGCACGTGCGTAAGTGGCGCGCCGGTGCGGTTTTCGATCACGTAGCTGCCCACCGTCGTGGCGCGGCGCTCTTTGGGGAAGAGTTGCACGTCCAGGCTAACGTCGGTGATACGCGGCTGCGGCAGTGTCTCAAAGCCCAGCAGCGCCTTCTCGTAGCCGGCCAGGCGCGCTTCGGTCTCAGGCAGCGTCAGGTACTCGTTCAACACATTGGTGTTGTGGAAGATCCAGGCGCCCGTGGCGGTCATGCCGACCAAGCTCAAGGCCAACACGGCGCCAGCTGGGCCGCGCAGCCGCGTGGGCATCTGGCGCAGGCGCGGTGCCAAGCGTGTCTCGGCTCCACGGCGGCGCAAGAGGTAGGCCAACAGCACCAGCGCCACGGCCGCGAGTGCCCAGTAGAGCTGGAACCAGGCACGGCCGATCCAGAAATGGCCCAGGCCGTTCATGTCTGAAATCGGCACCTGCGGCGCACCCGCGTACTGGTAGAGGTTGTGCTCGAAGCCCGCTGCGTTGAGCGCGATGCTGGAGACGAAGTACACAAGCATCACGGCCCAGCCGATCATCTTGCCCGGCACCAAGGTCTGCACAAACACGGCCAGCACGGCCAGTAGCGCGGCGGTGATGGTTTGCGGCAGCACGTACCACAGCAGGTACTGCGGCAACTGGAAGTCGAAGTAGCCCCGCACCACTTGAACGAACACGGCCGTGAGCACGCCCACCAGGCTGGTGATGAAGAGCACGCCGATCACCGCCGCGATCTTGGGCAGCAGGTGCACCCAGTCGGGCGCGGCGGTGGCGTCGACGACCTCGTGCATGCGCTGCTGGCGGTCGCGCCAGACCAGCTCACCGGCGTAGAACACCGCCATCAGGAAAGGGATCATGCTGAACGAGCCTTCAAGCGCCTGCACCATGACGCGCGTCACCGGGTAGATCTCGGTGCCGTACACGCGGCTTGAAAACCATATGCCGGCAAACGCATTCAGCACGCCAATGGCCATCAATACAAAGAAGGCCGGGCTCTTGAATACGGCCGCAGCGTCGAAGCGCGCGATGGCCAAGAACTGCGCCAGCGCGGCACGCTTTTGTGACCCTTGGGGCATGGGCGCGCGCGCGACGGTGGCTGGCACGTATGCCGCGTCAACAGTGGCGGCAGCGGGCGCCTTGCGCCGGCCCAGCAAGGGGCTGCCATCCATGCGAAAGACGCGATAGGTCAGCGCCAGCAAGGCCGCGCTGATGGCCAACCAGATGACACGGTTGAGCAGCAACGCGCCTTGCAGTGCAGGCATCTGCGCGTTGCGCTCGGTGGCCGTCCAGTACTTGGCCGCCTGCGACAGCGCGGACACCGCAAAGGGGTCGGACAAGGCGCTGAAGCCGTCAAACGCCGGCTCGCGCGTCAAGGCCCGCATGACGATGAAGAGCACCAGGAAGCTCACCGCGCCGACATAGGTCCACATCAAGCTGCGTGTGACTGTCGCCAGCGCGAAGAAGAGCGAAGAGACCACCAGCACGGTGGGCAGTACGACGACGAGCAAGGCCTGCACGTAATGCCAAGGCACCTGCGGCCCGAGTTTTTCGGGGTCGATCCAGGGCATGAATGAGCCGAGCTGCATGCCCAGCGCCACCGAGCTCATGACGATGAAAGCCACCAGCGTGGCGCCTGCGAAGCGCCCGAACACATAAGCGGCCTTGCTCACGCGCGTGGCGCGCAAGATGGGCGCGAAGCCGGTCTCGTCGTCGCGGATCACCGCGCCGGCCACAAATGCGGTGATGACGAAGATGCCCATGACACCCATCACCGCCAAGGTCTGCACGATGGCGTAGGGCGAATTGACATGCACGTTGCCACGCGCACCGATCTGGATCTCTTCCATCGTGGTGGCGCCAAAGGCCAGCAGGAAAAAGATCAGGAAACCGATCCAGAAGACGGGGCTCTTGAGCTGGTAGCGCAGCTCGAACGCAGCGATCTTGATGAACATGCTGCTGCCTGCTTCAAGCCAAGGCCACTGGCGCAGCGCCACTGCGCTGGGCCGTGAGGGTGGCGAAGTAAACATCTTCCAGCCCGGCCGTGATCGGCATGAAGCCCGGCCCCGGTGTGTGTGCGGCTTCGACGTGGATCACCGTGCGGCCTTCGCGCAAGCGCGTGGCGATGACGTTCATGCGCGCGCGGTACGCGTCGAGCTCGCCGCGCTCAATCGCGCTGGCCCAGACGCGGCCCTGCATGGCGTCGATCAACTCCCGAGGTTGGCCACTGGCGACGATGCGCCCGCCGGCCAGGATGGCCATGCGCGAACACAGGTCGGTAACGTCGTCGACGATGTGCGTGGAGAGGATCACCACCACGCTTTCGCCGATCTCCACCAGCAGGTTGTTGAAGCGGTTGCGCTCTTCGGGGTCCAGCCCGGCCGTGGGCTCGTCCACGATGATGAGTTGCGGGTTGCCGATCAGGGCCTGCGCGATGCCAAAGCGCTGGCGCATGCCACCCGAGAAGCCGGCCACGGACTTCTTGCGCACGTCCCACAAGTTGACCTGCTGCAAGAGCCGCTCCACCGTCTCTTTGCGCTCGCCGCGCTGGGCCATGCCTTTGAGCACGGCCAGGTGGTCGAGCAGATCGAGGGCCGAGACACGCGGGTAGACGCCGAAGTCCTGCGGCAGGTAACCCAGCTTCGCGCGCAGCGCCTCAGGCTGGCGGATGACGTCAATGTCACCAAACGCAATGGCGCCGCTGCTGGGCGATTGCAGCGTGGCGATGCAGCGCATCAGCGTCGACTTGCCCGCGCCGTTGGGCCCAAGCAGGCCGAACATGCCACGCGGGATGTGCAGTGACACGTCGTCAAGCGCGCGTGTGCCGTTGGCGTAGACGTGGGTCAGCTTGGTGATGCTCAACATCGAAGGGCTCCAGTGGGCTTGGGGGTGCGAAGGCCGCGATGCTGTCAGCTTGCGGCGGAGGCGGTGACGCGCTGCGATCAAGTGAACGGATGCCGGCACGAAGTGGCGAGGTGCGCGACGAAGCGGCGACTCTTCGCGAGCGAGCTGTGGTCTTCGCACCAGGCCGCGATATGTAGCAAACCTACATGTCGAGTCGGCCCGCGCGAGGCGAGTACCTTCGGTCAGCGGCAGCACCCCTGGATCGCTCCTGTAGCTTTGCTACGATCCCGGCCGCGCAGTTTTGCGCCTGCTCACGCTGATCGGATCCGCCGTGCGACGCCCTCTTCTGCTGCTCTTTTGCACACTGTTGGTAACCATGGCGGCACAGGCTCAAGGCGCGCTGAAGCAGGCTTGCGACGCGAGCACATTTGCGCAGGTGCTGCAGCCCGCCGCAGCCGTTGACGCCAGCGCGGTGTGGACGAGTTCGCGCCGCATGCTGTGGGTAGGCAAGGTCCCTGGCGCTGACGGGTTTCGTCTTTATCACGCGGCGGCGGGCGCGCTGCGCCTGACACCCGGCCAGCGCGTGACCGGTCATGACGGCGTGATGGCGCTGGAAGCGTTGCCGGCTGACACCGCTCGCGATGCGCGTTATCACTACCTCGGCCCTGCCCTGCCTTTGCAGGTTGCCGGACGCGACGCGGCCAAGTTGCGCGGCTGGCACCGGAGCCAGATCGCACTGGTGCAAGAGTCCGCCCAAGGCGAGCTGATCGCCGCCACCAGCGTGCAAGTCGCCGGCGCGCTGGACGATCTGTATGCGCGCGCCGAAGACGTTAGCGATCTCGGCGTGAGCATTCGGCGCGACACCACGCAATGGAAACTGTGGGCACCCACCGCGCGCAGCGTGGCCCTGTGCCTGCACGACACCGCCGACGGCCCCGCCCGCAGCGTGCTGCCCATGCAGCGTAACGCCAGCACCGGCGTGTGGCAGTTGCGCCAGCGCGGTGACTTGTCCGGCCGCTACTACAGCTACCTGGTCGACGTTTTCGTGCGCGGCACGGGCTGGGTGCGCAACCGCGTGACCGACCCGTACTCCATCAGCCTGAGCACCAACTCGCGCCTGAGCTACATCGCCGACCTGGCGTCGCCCGCGTTGGCGCCCCCCGGCTGGCACAGCACGCCCTCGCCCCGCGCCCGCGCGCAGACCAACACCGACATGGTCATCTACGAGCTGCACGTCCGTGACTTCTCCGTCAGCGACATGAGCGTGCGCCCCGAGCATCGTGGCAAGTACCTGGCTTTCACCAACGCTTCATCAAACGGCATGAAGCACCTGCGCGCGCTGTCCAGCGCCGGCATGACCGACGTACACCTGCTGCCGGTGTTCGACATCGCCACCATCCCCGAAGCCGGCTGCGCCACGCCGCAGGTACCGCAGGCTGCGGGCGACAGTGAAGCGCAACAAGCCGTCGTGATGGCGGTCGCCGGCGCCGACTGCTTCAACTGGGGCTACGACCCGCTGCACTTCAACGCGCCCGAGGGCAGCTACGCCAGCGACGCTAACGACGGTGCGACGCGCATCAAAGAGCTGCGCCAGATGGTGATGGCGCTGCACCGCGTCGGGCTGCGCGTGGGCATGGACGTCGTCTACAACCACACCTCGGCGTCGGGGCAGAAGGCGCATTCGGTGCTCGACCGCGTGGTGCCCGGCTACTACCAGAGGCTGAACGCCAAGGGCGAGGTCGAGATGTCGACCTGTTGCGACAACACCGCCACCGAGCACCGCATGATGGGCAAGCTGATGCTCGACTCGCTGCAAGTGTGGGCGCGCCACTACCGCATGGATTCGTTCCGCTTCGACCTCATGGGCCACCAACCGCGCGCGCTGATGGAGAAGGCGCAAGCGCTCTTGAAACGCGAGCACGGCCGCGAAATCCAGTTCATCGGCGAAGGCTGGAACTACGCTGAAGTGGAGAACGGCAAGCGCTTCGTGCAGGCCTCGCAGCTCAGCCTGAACGGCAGCGGCATTGGCACCTTCAGCGACCGCGCGCGCGACGCCATGCGTGGCGCCCACGACGCCAAGGGCGACGAGCTGATCTCGCGCCAGGGTTGGTTAAACGGCCTCTTCCACGACGCCAACGCCCAAGGCCAAGCCGCCACACGCACGCAGCTGATGCAGGCCGCCGACATGCTGCGCCTGGGCCTGGCCGGCTCGCTGCGCGACTATGCGATGACCGCCTTTGACGGCCAGCGCAAGTCCTTGAAAGAGATCAACTACCACGGCCAACCCGGCGGCTACGCCAGCCAGCCCGGCGAGGTGGTCAACTACGTCGACAACCACGACAACCAAACGCTCTTTGACATCAACGTCTACCGCCTGCCGCGCAGCACCAGCGGCGCTGACCGTGCGCGTGTGCAGGTGCTGGGGGCGGCCACCACTGCCTTCAGCCAGGGTGTCGCCTACTTTCACGCGGGGCTGGACATCCTGCGCAGCAAGTCGCTCGACCGCAACAGCTACGACTCGGGCGACTGGTTCAACCGGCTGGACTGGACCTACACCGACAACGGCTTCGGCGCTGGGCTGCCGCCCAAGCAGGACAACGAAGCGAGCTGGCCGTGGATGAAGCCGCTGCTGGCGGACGCGTCGATCAAGCCCGCGCCCACTGACATCGCCTGGACGAGTGCGGCCTTCAACGACCTGCTGCGCATCCGCTCCAGTTCAGCGTTGTTTCGCCTGCGCAGCGCGGCTGAGGTTCAGCAGCGCCTGACCATTCACAACGTCGGCCCCGAGCAAATTCCGACCGTCGTGACGGCACACCTGGACGGCCGCGGCCTGGCGGGCGCCGGCTTCAACGAGATCGTCTACTTCATCAGCGTCGACAAGGCCGAGCAGCGCATCCGCATCCCCGCGCTGGCCGGCCGCGCCTTCACCTTGCACCCCGTGCATCTGGCGGCTAACGCCGCAGATACGCGGCCCCGCCTTGCCGCGCGCTGGGACCCCGCCAGCGCCGAGTTCGTCGTGCCGCCCCGCACGGCCGTGGTATTTGTGGTGAATTGATTGCCCCCACTTGCAGGCGGAGTGAGCAGGTCAAACCGGCACGCAGTCCACAAAGTAACTTCGCTCGCCCGCCACCTCACCGTCCTGCTCCACCAGCCCATGCACGTCGGTATCAAAACCGGGAAACGCAGCGTTGAATGCACGCGCGAACTTCAAGTAGTCCACGATCTTGCGGTTGAAGCGCTCGCCAGGGATCAAGAGCGGGATGCCAGGTGGGTACGGCGTTAGCAAGGACGTGGTGACGCGCCCTTCCAGGTCATCAATCGGCACACGCTGCGTCTTGCGGTGGGCGATGTGCGCGAAGGCGTCGCTGGGTTTCATGGCCGGGTGCAGGTCGGACAAGTACATCTCTGTGACCAGCCGCGCGATGTCGCTCTTGGCGTACATCTCGTGGATGCTTTGGCACAGGTCACGCAAACCCGTGCGCTCGTAGCGTGAGTGCGCGGCCACGAACTCGGGCAGCACGCGCCACATCGGCTGGTTGCGGTCGTAGTCGTCCTTGAATTGCTGCAAAGCCGCGAGCAAAGTGTTCCAGCGGCCTTTGGTGATGCCGATCGTGAACATGATGAAGAAGGAATACAGGCCGGTCTTCTCCACCACCACGCCGTGCTCGGACAAATAGCGCGTGACGATCGCCGCCGGGATGCCGGTCTTGGCGAACTTGCCGTTGACGTTCAGGCCCGGCGTGATGATGGTGCTCTTGATCGGGTCGAGCATGTTGAAGCCGGTCACCAAGTCGCCAAAGCCGTGCCACTTGTCGGTGCTCTTGAGCATCCAGTCGCTGGCTTTGCCGATGCCCTCACCCACCAGCTTGTCGGGGCCCCAGACCTTGAACCACCAGTCGCGGCCGTACTCCTTGTCGACTTTGCGCATGGCGCGGCGGAAGTCCAGCGCTTCGAGCAGGCTCTCTTCGACGAGTGCCGTGCCGCCGGGTGGCTCCATCATTGCAGCCGCCACGTCACAACTGGCGATGATGCTGTACTGCGGGCTGGTGCTGGTGTGCATCAGGTAGGCTTCGTTGAACAGATGGCGATCCAGTTTGACAGTTTGTGAATCCTGTACCAGCACATGGCTGGCTTGGCTGATGCCGGCCAGCAGTTTGTGAATGGATTGCGTTGCATAGACAACAGCCGTTTTCGGGCGCACGCGGCGCTTTCCCATCGAATGGTAGTTGCCGTAAAACGGGTGAAATGCGGCGTGAGGCAGCCACGCTTCGTCGAAATGCAAGTTGTCGACGTAGCCGTCCAG
>JANMMH010000416.1:0-15280 GCA_031373055.1 Rubrivivax sp.
CCTACTTCATCCCTTTGACGGACTTCTTGCCGGCGACCGTCTTGCGCGGTCCCTTGCGTGTGCGTGCATTGGTGCGCGTGCGCTGGCCGCGCACCGGCAGGCCACGACGGTGGCGGAAACCGCGGTAGCAGCCCAGATCCATCAGTCGCTTGATGCTGATGGACAGTTCGCGACGCAGGTCGCCTTCGATCGTCATGCGACCGATCTCTTCACGGATCTTTTCCAGATCGGTGTCGTTGAGGTCCTTGATCTTCTTGGAATACGGGATGCCGACTGCTGTGCAGATCTTCTGCGCCGTCGAGCGGCCGATACCGTAGATCGACGTTAGGCCGATTTCGGTGTGCTTGTGCGGCGGAATATTGATACCAGCAATGCGTGCCATGTCGTTCCTTTGGATCAGCCTTGGCGCTGCTTGTGCCGCGGGTCAGTGCAAATCACGCGCACAACACCTTTGCGACGAATGACTTTGCAATTGCGGCACATCTTTTTCACCGATGCGGCTACTTTCATGGTCGACTCCTTGACCTATTCAGCTTTTCACTTGGCGCGGAAAACAATCCGCGCACGACTCAAATCGTAGGGGGTGAGCTCTACCGTCACCTTGTCTCCCGGCAGGATGCGGATGTAGTGCATACGCATCTTTCCGGATATGTGCCCCAGCACCACATGGCCGTTTTCCAGCTTCACACGGAAGGTGGCGTTGGGCAGATTTTCAAGAATCTCTCCCTGCATCTGGATGACATCGTCTTTTGCCATCTCAGCTTGCCTTGAAATTCGCTTTCTTCAGCAGACTCTCGTACTGCTGACTCATCACATAACTCTGTACCTGAGCCCAGAAATCCATCGTCACGACAACGATGATCAAGAGCGAGGTGCCACCGAAATAGAACGGTACGTTGTACTTGAGGACCAAAAACTCGGGCAGCAAACATACGGCGGTGATGTAGACCGCGCCGACCAGCGTCAGTCGCGCCAGGATCTTGTCGATATGCCGGGCTGTTTGGTCACCAGGGCGAATACCAGGAATGAAGGCGCCGCTCTTCTTCAAATTGTCGGCCGTCTCACGGCTGTTGAAGACGAGCGCGGTATAGAAGAAGCAGAAGAAGACGATCATTGCGGCGTACAGCAGCACGTAGATCGGCTGCCCCGGCGACAACATGCCTGAGAGATCCTTGAGCCAACGCAGGCCCTCGCCAGCGGCGAACCAGCCGACGATGGTGGCGGGCAGCAAGATGATCGAGCTGGCAAAAATTGGCGGAATCACACCCGACATGTTCAGCTTCAGCGGCAGGTGCGATGACTGGCCACCATAGACCTTGTTGCCGACCTGGCGCTTGGCGTAATTGACGAGTATTTTTCGCTGGCCGCGCTCAACGAACACAACGAGGAAAGTCACGCCAATCACCACCGCAATGATAAAGATGCAGGCAATGGGGCTCATCGCACCCGTGCGCACCAGCTCGAAAAGGCCGCCGATGGCGCTTGGCAAGCCCGCCACGATGCCCGCGAAGATGAGAATCGAGATGCCGTTGCCCAAGCCGCGCTCGGTGATCTGCTCACCCAGCCACATCAGGAACATGGTGCCGGCCACCAGGCTCACCACAGCCGTCATGCGAAAACCGAAACCCGGTGCAATGACAAGACCGGGCGAGCCTTCAAGACCCACCGCGATGGCCAGTGACTGAAAGATCGCCAAACCCAAAGTGCCGTAGCGCGTGTACTGCGTAATCTTGCGTCGACCAGACTCGCCTTCCTTCTTCAGCGCCTCAAGCGAGGGCAGCACGTAGGTCATCAACTGCATGATGATCGACGCAGAGATGTACGGCATGATGCCCAGCGCAAACACTGTGAAGCGCGACAAGGCACCGCCGCTGAACATGTTGAACAAGTTCAGGATGCCGCCCGACTGGCCCTTGAAGAGCTGCTGCAGCTGAACGGGGTCAATGCCGGGCACAGGAATATGTGCCCCCACGCGGTAGACGACCAGCGCGAGCACCAGGAAGATGATGCGGCGACGGAGGTCGCCGAACTTCCCGCTCTTAGCCAGCTGAGTCGAACTTGTTGCCACGCTTGATATGCCTTGCTTCAGGCCTGGTCTGCGATTGAGCCACCAAGGGCTTCGATCGCGGCCTTGGCGGCTACGGTCGCGCCAATGCCTTTGAGTACCAGCTTGCGCGTGAGCTCGCCGGTCTTGATGACCTTGACGTGCTTGACCAATTGCCGCACGAGGCCGGCTTGTTTCAGCGTCAGCATGTCGACTTCATCAACCGCCAAGCGCTCCAGATCGGTCAGTGTGACTTGGCCGTTGTACTTGAGCTGCGCGGACTTGAAGCCACGCTTGGGCAGGCGACGCTGCAGCGGCATCTGGCCGCCTTCGAAGCCCACCTTGTGATAGCCACCGGCGCGAGACTTCTGGCCTTTATGGCCGCGACCTGCGGTCTTGCCCAGGCCCGAGCCAATGCCTCGGCCCACGCGGCGGCGATTCTTCTTGCTGCCGTCAGCCGGCTTGATGGTGTTCAAGTTCATCACAGCACCCTTACCAAGTACGCGACCTTGTTGATCATGCCGCGCACTGCGGGCGTGTCTTCAAGCGTGCGCTCGCTGTTGGTCTTGCGCAGGCCCAGGCCACGCACGGTGTCGCGGTGGGACTGGCGTGTGCCGGCCACGCTGCGAACGAGCTTGACCGTGAGAGTTTTCTTGTCAGACATGTGGGTGTCTCCGCTGCGCCAATCAGTTGAAGAGGTCTTCGACCGACTTGCCGCGTTTGGCTGCAATCTGTCCAGGGGTGGTGGAGACCTTCAATGCGTCCAACGTGGCGCGAACCATGTTGTACGGATTGGTGGAACCCAGGCTCTTGGCCACGATGTCGGTGACACCCATGACTTCAAACACCGCGCGCATCGGGCCGCCAGCGATGATGCCGGTGCCTGCAGGCGCAGGCGCCATCAGCACCTTGGCCGCGCCATGCGAGCCACGCACGTTATGGTGGATCGAACCGCTCTTGAGGTTGACCTTGAACATGTTGCGGCGGGCGGCTTCCATCGCCTTTTGCACGGCCACCGGAACTTCCTTGGCCTTGCCCTTGCCCATGCCAATCTTGCCGTCGCCGTCGCCGACCACCGTCAGCGCCGCGAAGCTCAGCGTGCGGCCGCCCTTGACGACTTTGGTGACGCGGTTGACCGCGATCATCTTTTCTTTGAGCCCGTCGTCGTTGCCTTCGGCCTGGGCGCGGGGAGTGAACTTTGCCATGTGCGTAATCCTTTGCGTGCGTTCGCGTGCGTTCGCTTAACCGAGCGTCAGAACTGCAAACCGGCTTCGCGAGCCGCGTCTGCCAGTGCCTTCACGCGGCCGTGGTAAGCAAAACCTGAACGGTCGAACGCCACTTTGTCGATGCCTGCGGCCTTGGCCTTCTCGGCGATGCGCTTGCCAATGATCGTGGCGGCAGCGGCGGTGGCGCCTTTGCCGGCCACAGCCAGCTGCGCACGCACTTCCTTCTCTGCCGTCGAAGCGCTGGCCAAAATGCGTGCGCCGTCGTCGGAAATCACACTGGCGTAGATGTGCAGGTTGGAGCGGAACACCGCCAGACGGGCCACGCCTTGCAAGGCGATGCGTACGCGGGTTTGGCGCGCACGGCGAAGACGCTGTTCTTTCTTGGTCAACATGGTGCTGCTCCTTACTTCTTCTTGGTCTCTTTGAGGACCACGCGCTCGTCCGCGTAGCGGATGCCCTTGCCCTTGTAGGGCTCAGGCGGGCGGAAGGCGCGCACTTCGGCGGCCACTTGGCCTACCTGTTGGCGGTCAGCACCCGAGATGAGGATTTCGGTCTGCGTCGGTGTTGCCACCTTCACGCCAGGCGGCATTTCCTTGACGACCGGATGCGAGAACCCGATCTGCAAATTCAGCTTGCTGCCTGTGGCTTGGGCACGAAAGCCCACGCCGACGAGGCTGAGCTTCTTCTCGAAGCCCTTGCCGACACCGTTGACCATGTTGTTGACCAGCGCCCGCATGGTGCCGCTCATGGCGTCAGCTTCGGTGCTGTCATTGGCCGGTGCAAAACTCAGCGTACCGGCGTCGTTCTTGACGGTCACCAGGGCGTTCAAGGTGCGCGTGAGCGAACCGCCCGAACCCTTGACCGTGATTTGATCTGCGGTGATAGCCACGTCCACACCCTTGGGCACGGCGATGGGCATTTTTCCTACGCGGGACATGTCTTGTCTCCCCTCTTAGGCCACGTAGCAGAGCACTTCACCACCGACACCGGTGGCGCGCGCTTTGCGGTCGGTCATCACGCCCTTGGGCGTGGTGACGATGGCCACACCCAGGCCGTTCATGACTTGCGGAATGCTGTCGCGGCCCTTGTAGACACGCAGACCAGGGCGACTGACGCGCTCGATGCGCTCAATCACCGGGCGGCCGGCGTAGTACTTCAGCGCGATATCGAGTTCAGCTTTACCGGCGTTGTCACGCACGGAGAAGCCGTCGATGTAGCCCTCGTCCTTCAACACTTGCGCGATGGCTGCCTTCAACTTCGAAGACGGCATCGTGACGACAGCCTTGTCCACCATCTGCGCGTTGCGGATGCGGGTCAGCATATCGGCGATGGGATCACTCATGCTCATTGCTAGTCTCCTGATCGTGTCGCCGATGTCACCAGCTGGCCTTGACCATGCCGGGGATGTCGCCCTTGAAGGCGAGCTCGCGGATCTTGTTGCGACCGAGGCCGAACATACGGAAGGTGCCACGCGGGCGGCCGGTTAAGGCACAGCGGTTGCGCAGGCGCGTCGGGTTGGCGTTGCGCGGCAGCTTTTGCAGCTCCAGGCGCGCGGCATAACGCTCTTCGTCAGTGCGCTTGGCGTCGTTGGTCACGACCTTGAGCTCAGCGTACTTCTTGGCGTACTTAGCCACCAGCTTTTCACGCTTGGCTTCACGCTGCTTGAGGGATAGTTTGGCCACGGGTCACCTCAGTTCTTGAACGGGAAGCGGAAGGCCGTGAGCAGCGCCTTTCACTCGTCATCGTTTTTGGCGCTCGTCGTGATGCTGATGTTCAGCCCACGAATCACGTCGATCTTGTCGTACTCGATCTCAGGAAAAATGATCTGTTCCTTGACGCCGATGTTGTAGTTGCCGCGGCCGTCAAATGAGCGGCCGGAGATCCCGCGAAAGTCGCGCACTCGCGGCAAGGCCACGGTGACGAAACGGTCGAGGAATTCGTACATGCGCACACCACGCAACGTGACCATGCAACCGATAGGCACGTTCTCGCGAATCTTGAAAGCAGCGATAGCCTTCTTGGACTTGGTGACCACAGGCTTCTGGCCCGAGATCTTGGTGAGGTCGCTGACCGCAGCGTCCATCACCTTCTTGTCCGAGACCGCTTCGCTCACACCCATATTGAGCGTGATCTTTTCCAGGCGCGGAACCTGCATCACCGACGTGAAGCCAAACTTGGCCATCAAGTCAGGAACGATGGTTTCGCGGTAGATAGTCTGCAGGCGAGCCTTCGGGTTCGGGCCCACCGGGCCAGCAACGGCTCCGGCTGGCGCCGCACTCTTGGCGGCCTTCTCGGCCTTGGTGACCTTGGCGACTTTGCCGCCGTCAGTTTGTGTCTTTGCCATGATGCCCCTACGCCTTGATCTCGACGCCGCTTGAGCGGAAAACGCGAACGCCGTTGTCTTGTGTCTTACGTGCCTTCTGTTCGTCCGCCGTCAGCATGCGGATCGCCACGCGATCGGCCTTCCCAGTCTTCGGGTTGAAGATGGCGATGTTGGACTGGTGGATCGACATGGTCTTGTCGATCACGCCGCCCGTGGTGCCCTTCATGGGATTGGGCTTGACGTGCTTCTTGACGAGGTTCACGCCCTCGACGACGACACGCTCTTCGTCCACGCGCTGCGTGACGGTGCCGCGCTTACCTTTGTCGCGTCCGGTCAAAACAATGACCTGGTCGCCTTTGCGAATCTTGTTCATGGTGGTCCTAACAGTCGACGGCGTCAGAGCACTTCGGGCGCCAGCGAAACGATCTTCATGAAGCGCTCGGTGCGCAGCTCGCGCGTCACCGGGCCAAAGATGCGGGTGCCGATGGGCTCGAGCTTCGCGTTGAGCAGCACGGCGGCGTTGCCGTCGAACTTGACCAGCGAGCCATCTTGGCGGCGCACGCCTTTGGCGGTGCGCACCACCACGGCGCTATAGACCTCGCCTTTTTTGACGCGGCCACGCGGCGCGGCTTCTTTGATGCTGACCTTGATGACGTCGCCGATGCCGGCGTAACGACGCTTGGAGCCGCCCAGCACCTTGATGCACATGACAGACTTCGCGCCCGTGTTGTCGGCCACGTCAAGCCGCGTTTGCATTTGGATCATTGTGTGTCCCCAACTTGTCCCACAGCACCGGTTGGCGTCGTGGTCAGTCTTGGGCCCGTCTCATCGCTTAGGCCTTTGCAGGCTTTAGCGGCGGTTTGGGCAGATCTACTCGGCGGTAACTCTCCGCGAGGAAGAGCTTGTGCGAGCAGGAAAGCCTGTGATTATGCACGAAAATTGAAGGGCAGGTCAAACACAGCGTGCCGGGCAGACTCCGCTACCGCGGCGCGGGTACATGGAGACGATGGATGACGACGATTCGTGCGGGACGTGTGCGATGCAACTGACGGCTATCGTCATGGCGACTTTGGTCATCGTCGGCGATGGCATTCCACAGCCGCTGAGTGCACTACCTGGCGACGCGGCACGCGGGCGCGCCATCGTGGTCGATCGCAGCAAGGGCTTGTGCCTGCTTTGCCATCGCGGACCCTTTGCCGAAGAGCGCACACCGGGCACGCTCAGCACCGACCTCGCCGGCACTGGCAGCCGCTGGACCACAGCCCAGCTGCGCCTGCGCGTGGCCGATGCACGTGCGCTCAACGCAGAGTCCTTGATGCCGGCATTCCACAAAATCCGCGACCCGCAGCGCGTCGCCGCAGCTTGGCGTGACAAGCCTATCCTGGACGCTCAACAAGTTGAGGATGTAGTCGCGTTTTTGGCGACACTGAAAGAATGACACCCATGTTCATCCGTCGCCACATCCTCGCCTTCAGTGCGCTGGCCATTGCCGCGCCGTCACGAGCCGATGCGCAGACACCCGCACTGCAACAAGCCATGGCTGCGTTTACCGGAGGCGCGCGTTGGCAGCAAGGCCGCGTCACGCTGGACATCGCGCCACTCGTCGAGAACGGCAATGCCGTGCCCGTGATGGTGCACGTGCAAAGTGCCATGACACCCGTTGATCACGTGCGCGCCATCGCGCTCTTCACCGAGCGCAACCCGCAGCCCGATGTCGCCGTGTTTCAGCTTGGCCCGCATGCCGGCAAGGCCGAAGTCGCCACCCGCATTCGGCTGGCGACCACACAGCATGTTTGGGCGCTGGCGCGCATGGGCGACGACAGCGTCTGGGCGCAGCGCTTCGAAGTCATCGTCACGCTAGCCTCGTGCATCGAGGGCGATTGAGATGAGCACACGCGCGTTGGTCCATATGCCCAAGCTTGCCCGTGCCGGCGATACCGTCGAAGTGCGCACCTTGATCCAGCACGCCATGGAGACGGGCTACCGCGTTGACTCTGCCGGCAACGCCATTGCGCGCGACATCATTCGCCGCTTCGAGTGCCGCTTCGAAGGCCAATTGGTCTGCGCGGCTGACCTGCATGTTGCCGTCGCCGCCAATCCCTACCTCGCGTTCTGGTTTCGCGCCAGCAGCAGCGGCACGCTTGAATTCACCTGGCGCGGCGACCAAGGCTTCGAGCACCGCGAGCGCGTGAGCTTGACGGTGACATGAGCTGGCGCCTTGGCGTGCGCGGCTCCGCGCTGCTGCCGCTCTTGCTGCTGCTGGCGAGCACGGCGCGTGCTCAGGCTCAGGTGCCTGAGCTCCGTCGCTCCGGCCTGGACTTCATGTCGCCGGCAACGCAAGCCATGCAGCGCGACGACATGCTCAACCCAGCCATGTTGTGGTTGGCTCAAGGCCAACAGCGGTGGAGTGCTGTTGACGGCAAAGCCGGCAAGGCCTGCGCGTCGTGTCATGGCGCGGCGGCGTCAAGCATGCGCGAGGTGGCACCTCGCTACCCCGCCTTTGACGAACGGCTGCAGCGTCCCATCAGCCTGGCTCAGCGCATCGACCAGTGCCGCGAACGGCACCAAGGCGCTGCGCCATGGGCCAGTGAGAGTGAAGCACGGCTAACGCTGGAAATGCTGGTGGCCAACGCCGCGCGTGGTTTGCCCATCGCGCCGCCAGACGACGCGCGGCTTGATGTCGATCGCGCCGTCGGCAATCGTCTGTTCACACAGCGCTTCGGCCAGTTTGAGCTGTCCTGCGCCCAGTGCCACGACGGCCAAGCAGGCCGCCGTTTGGCAGGTAGCGCCATCCCGCAGGCGCATCCCGGTGGCTACCCGATCTACCGCCTGGAGTGGCAGGGCATCGGCTCGCTGCAGAGGCGCATGCGCGGTTGCATGAGCGGTGTGCGTGCTGAGCCGTGGCCGTTTGACGCACGAGAATGGATCGCTTTGGAGCTCTTCCTGATGCAGCGCGCGCAAGGCCTAGCCATCGAAACGCCGGCGGTTCGGCCTTGAGCATCGTCGCCGACAGCGACGCGCTGGTGCTCAAGCGCACGCAGCACTGGTTTGAGCGTGCGGTCATCGGCTTGAACCTGTGCCCGTTCGCCAAGGCCGTAAATCAGAAGAAGCAGATCCGCTGGGTGGTGAGCGCTGCACGTACACGTGAACGCCTGCTTGCGCAGCTGGCACAGGAGATGGGCGACTTGCAGCATGGCGACGCCGCCATCGTCGACACCACCGTGTTGATCCACCCTCAGGTGCTGCGCCCGTTCGCGCGCTACAACGAATTCCTCGATCTTGCCGAAGGCCTGCTCGGCGCGATGAAGCTCAACGGTGTGCTGCAAATTGCAAGCTTTCACCCGCAGTACCGCTTCGCCGGCTTGGCCGCGAACGACGTTGCGAATTGCAGCAACCGCAGTCCGTACCCCATGCTGCACTTGCTGCGTGAGGCCAGCGTTGAGCGTGCTGTGCAGGCTTTCCCCGACGCGGCACAGATCTATGAGCGAAACATGCAGACGCTTCGCGCCCTCGGATGGGATGGCTGGCATCAGCAGATGCGCTAGCGGCCAGTGCTTAGGCCGGGCCGGATTGCGCACTCGCCGCGCACGTCGCGACGGCGCCCCAGAAACAACAAAGCCCAACCTTATGAGCTGGGCTAAGTGCTTGATTTCCTTGGTGGCCTGGGGCGGAATCGAACCACCGACACGCGGATTTTCAATTCTGCTCTGTGAGTGTTTGCCTGTGTTGATTGCCAGCGTTACACTCTATGTAAATCAACACGTTAGCTTCATAGCACTGGATACAGACACAGCCCGCGCGTTGATTGGTATTCCCAAAAATTGGGCGAGTCAGTCTGTAAAAAGTCTGTAAATCCTGAGGCGCACCGAAAATGGCTCGACCAAGCAAGACGGCATCGATTGACTTTTCGTTGGCGCACGACCTGAGCCACGGACTACTGGAGCGCGCAAGTTGCCCGCCCGGTCGGCCCTACGTGCTGCTGAAGGACGGCGACAAGAGAGGCCTTCGTCTTCGCATCACCCAAGCCGGCGGCAAGCATTGGCAATTCGAGACTCGCCTCCGCACCGGACTGTTCACACGCGCCCTTGGCGCATGGCCGGCCGTATCGATATCTGAGGCCCGCGAAGAAGCCCACCGTCTACGCGGATTGGCGGAAAAGGGCATCGACCCGCGCGAGGTAGAACGCGAGCACGCCGAGTCCCTGGCCGCAGCCGCCGCCGAGAAGGCATCGCAGGACGCCGCCGCCGCTGCCGAGCAAACCGCCGCCGCCCTGACCGTAGGCGAGACATGGGCGCGCTACGTCGCAGAACGCCGGCCGCACTGGAGCGAACGCACGTACGCAGACCATCTGAGGATTGCCCAGCATGGCGGCAAAGCCCGCAAGCGCAGGCCCGGCGTGAAGACCGTTCCCGGCCCGCTCGCGCCGCTCATGGCCATGCGCCTGGTCGACCTCAACAGCGTTGCCGTGGAAGCCTGGGCCAAACGTGAAGCGCCCGCTCGCCCCGCCCGTGTGCGGCTGGCGTTGCGGATGTTGAAGGCGTTTCTTCGCTGGGCCGCTGAAGAGCCCGACCTCAAGGGCCGCGCCGACCCGACCGCCGCCAGCGCGAAGAAGGCCCGGGAAGCCGCAGGCAAGGCGAAGGTGCGGAATGACTACCTGCAACGCGAGCAGTTGGGTCCGTGGTTCGATTCCGTGCGAAGGATTCAAAACCCCGTTATCGCCGCCTACCTGCAATGCCTGCTGCTAACGGGCGCCCGCCGCGAAGAATTGGCCGCGCTGCGCTGGGAGGAAGTGAACACGCAATGGCGCGGGCTTGACCTGAAGGACAAGATTGAAGAGCGCCGCGCCGTGCCGCTCACACCCTACGTCGCGCATCTGCTGGCCGGCCTGCCCCACCGCAACGAGTGGGTGTTCTCAAGCGCCAAGGCAATCGATGTCACGATGAAGAACACCACGCGCAGGGCCCGCCGCCACGCCAGCAAGGGCACCAAGCCGCCCACAGGCGGGGTGAGCATCGGCAGCGCATCCGGGCGCCTTGTGGACCCGAGCATTGCGCACCGCCGCGCCTGCGCTGCCGCTGGCCTTGATGGGCTGACGTTGCATGGCCTGCGCCGCAGCTTCGCCAGCCTGTGTGAGTGGTTGGATATTCCGGGCGGTATCAGCGCGCAGATTCAAGGGCACGCACCGCAAGGCGTGCGCGAACAAAACTACATCCGCCGCCCGCTCGACTTGCTGCGCGTGCATCACGAAAAGATAGAGGCGTGGATTCTGAAAGAGGCTGGAATTCAATTCGATGCGAAGGCCGCGCCGGGTGCATTGCGAGTGGTGACTACCGCCTAGACTTGTTTCTGCTCCAGCTAGGCTAACAGCCGAAAGCCACGGCCCCCGACGTGGCCCGCTGGGGCACCTTGAATCGGGGCGCATCGGGGGATGCAATGATTAAGTGGAACCTATGGACCGGCGTGCCAAGGGTGAAGCTGTGGGAAGCCGTGGCGCTGGTGCTGGAGATTCCCCCGCGCAGCCTTGAGCCTACGCCGCACGGGTGGATGAACGCAGGCCCTGGCCGCGAGGCTGCCCCATCGTTCTTGCCCCGCAGCTTTCCGAGCAATGAGAAGCGCCGGGCATTCGATGAGGCGCTGGAATTCGCCGAACGCGGCGCCAGCTTCGACGGGCCGATTCACATTCTCTCGACGCCGTTCATGGGCATGAGCAAGCGCAAGGCCGAGGTGTCGCTGCCCGAGGTGGTGGCGTTCTTTGTTTCATGCGACTGGCCCGACATTCCGGCGACGCTGCTTGCTCTAATGTCAACAGGTGCTGACGTGCCGCCGACTGCTGGCGCGAACAACCTTCCGACTGGGGGAGCCAGCAGCGTCAGGAAGGACGTGCCAAGGCCAGCAGCGAGCGACGCTGAGATGGTTGCCATACGCCGTTGCGCACAGTTGGTCGCATCGCTATTGAAACCACATGAGCGACAGAACGCAGTGAGGAGATTGCTTGGTCAGGCTCGGGCCGGGCGCGGAGTACTTGCCTTTCGACTAGAACACTTGGGCGTGCTCTACTACCCAAGCAACCCTGCATCCGCGTCGGCCCTTGTCGTAAGGGCAAAGGCAGCCAGAGCGGCTGGCCACTTGCCGACGCTCGGCCCTCAGGCATCGGCTCACGCGACCACGGACGAGCTCATTGCGTGGGCCGAAGGGCCGGAGCCAGCTCCCGATTCACCGCTCCTGTTTTGGTTACCGCCAAGGCCCGCGGCTATCGAGGCGCTTCAGGTATCGACAGGAGCCGTGCGACAGCAAGTCCACTCCACAAAGACAGCGCGACGCGACCCACTGGACGCGGCAATTGAACTGGCGCAGTCACGGTGCAGGAACCCGAAGGACACGGCGGAGGTTTGGGGACACTTGCAGACGCTGGCACTGGAAGAACACCCGCCTCTGTTGATGGTTACGCCGCGCGGTTTGAAGTACACCAAGTACGGGGACGAAGCCGCGCACTTCACAAGGGACGCACTCGATAAGCGGCTGCACCCCGAGAAGCGCGGAAAGCGCCGCTAGCCGCCGCAGCCCGCCGCCTGACGCCGCTAGCCGCCGCTGCTGTTTACGGCAGTGAAGGCATGACAAGAATGGGCTTCCATGCCTTGCCATTCGGCGGGGTTTTGGAGCCTTCATGCAAGCCGCAACGCATCACCCCGAGGTAATCAATCCCGGCCGATTGGCCGCGCTGGAGAAAAAGGCCGGCGCGCCCGTTCACGATACGCGCGAACTCGATGCGATGGCGAAGCAAGGGGCGCCACCGACCGGCCCCGTCTTTGTGTCCCTTGACCGTGAGGCGCGCGCCGCCGTTGACACGGCGACGGCCGCCTTTCACTTGTCTAGACAACCCCAAACACTGCGCGGCTGGGCCTGCCTGGAAAACGGCCCGCTTCGCCCGATGCGCGTGCATGGCCGGCTGGCCTGGAAGACCGAGGATTTGCGCCGCGTGCTGGGGGTGGCATGAAGAAGGCCCCGCACAACTTGCCGGCTGCCGGGGCCATGGGTGAACAACTGACGCTGATTGACCCACCGCCATTTTGCCCCGCATGGCCGAAGCGCAACACGCTCGCCGACCGCGCGCTGAAGCTGTTTCTCGATGGCCGCGTGTTCGACCATCCTGACTTTCTGGAGGGTGCCGGTTCGTGGCGCCTGGCCGCCGTCGTGTTTCAACTGCGCGCGCTGGGCTGGCCCATTGCAACCATCGACCTTCCGAGCCCAAGCGAAGAATTCCCGGGCCGCACCATCGCGCTTTACAAGTTGCCCGCGAAGTACGCCGCGATGGCGCTGGCGACGATGGCCGGGAGTGTGCGATGAGCCGCCCCGCTGATTGGCCCGAGCAACTGCGGGCGCTGGCGTGGCATGTTGCTGGCGCTGGCCCCGACCTCGCCGCGCTGGCGCTGGCCTGCGCCTGGGGCTTGTTCGTGTTTCTGTGCCGCGTGGCGGGAGGTGCCCATGTTGGCTGACCTCGACCGCGCCCGCGACGCACTGCACGCCTGCGACCCGGGATGCGCCCGCGATGAATGGGTGAAGCTGGCGATGGCATCGAAGGCCGCAGGGATTGACCTCGACACTTTCGACGCCTGGAGTTCGCAAGCCGGGTGCTACTCCGAGCGTGACGCCCGCGACGTGTGGCACTCGATACGCCGCGCCGATGGCATCGGGCCGGGAACGCTATTCAAAGCCGCCGCACAAGCCGGGTGGACACCGGAAAGCCGGCGCCCGCGAGTCGCGCCCACGAAGGCCGCGCAAAGGCCCGCAGAGCCCGCAAGAGCACCGCGCCCCGGCATGGATGCCGCCGCCGTTTGGGCACGCTGTAAGCCCGCGCCATCGGACCATCCCTACATCACGGCAAAGCAAGGCCGACCCGTGGGCCTGCGCGTGGTGCCGGAAGCCGACCTGCTGCGCATCGCTGGTGCATCGGTGGCCGGCTGGCTGGTTGTGCCAGTGGTGCCGCTGGCCGGTGGTGAGCCGACAAGCCTGCAATTCATCCCGCCGCCTGGAGCCGGAAAGAAGCTGAACCTTCCCGGCGCCAGCGTGGCCGGCGTGTTCATCGTGGGCGACATGGCAACGGGTGGCGCCGTCTTTGTCTGCGAGGGCATCGGGCAAGCGTGGGCCTGCTGGATGGCGACCGGCTGCGCCGCCGTGGTGGCCTTTGGCTGGGGCCGCGTGCGTGGCGTGGCTGCTGAACTGCGCCAGCGTGATGCAACGGCCCGCCTGGTGCTGGTGCCCGACGTTGGCAAGGAAGCCGAAGCCGAGACCATAGCCCGCGAAGTCGCGGGTTCATCCGTTGGGCTACCCGAGGGCTGGCCTATCAATGCCGACGTGAACGACTATGCGCAGCGTGAGGGATTCGACGCCCTGGAGTCGCTGCTATCCGGCGCCAGCGAACCGGCCGCACCTGAACACCGCTTCAAGCTGTTGGGCCGCGATGACCTGGCCGCGCTGCCGCCGCTTGAATGGCGCGTGCGTGGCGTGCTGCCGGCCGTGGGAGTGGCTGCGCTGTTCGGCCCGAGCGCATCGGGTAAATCGTTCCTGGGCTTCGACCTGGCCGCCTTCATCGCAGAGGGCCGCGATTGGTTCGGCCGCAGAGTGAAAGCCGCCCCGGTGGTTTATCTGGCGCTGGAAGGGGAAGCCGGTTTCAAGCTGCGCGCCGAAGCATGGGAACAAGCGAACGGCCGCACGCTGCCGCCCGGCCTGCGCCTGGTGCTTCAAGGCTTCAAGCTGGCCGGTGACGTGCCCGACCTCGCCGCTGCCATCCTGGCCGCCGTGGGTGCTGGTGCCGTGGTGTTCGTTGACACGTTGAACGCCAGCGCGCCCGGCATGGACGAAAACGGCCCGGCCGATGCGGGCCTGATTCTTGAGTCGGCAAAGGCTTTGCAACGCCTGACCGCTGGGCTGGTGGTGCTGGTTCATCACACGGGCAAGGATGCATCCAAGGGCATGCGTGGGCACTCAAGCCTGTTCGCTGCGATGGATGGCGCCATCGAAGTAACACGCGACGGCGACCGCCGGGAATGGAAGGTTGCCAAGAGCAAAGACGGTGCCGACGGCGAAGCGCATCCCTTCCGCTTAGAACCGGTGAACCTCGCACCTGACGACGAAGGCGAGGCGGTTACGTCATGCGTGGTGCGCCGCGACGACTCGCCCGAGGATGCAACCCGTTCACGGCTGCCCAAGGGTGGCAATCAAAAGGTGGTGCTCGACGCGCTGGGCGACCTGCTGCGCAAGTCTGCCGACCGTGGCAAGGCCGGCGCCCCGCCGCATCGCCCGTGCATTGAAACGGAAGCCGCCGTTGAAGCCATCGCGCCCCGCCTGACTGTGGAGCCGCTGCGCCGCAAGGAACGCGCCAGATACGCGCTTACCGGGCTGGTGGCTGCCGGCGTGGTGACGTGCCGCGAGGGGTGGCTATGGCTGCCTTGAATCTTCCCGTTCTTCCCGTTCTTCCCGTTTTGGGGAATGCCAATCAACCCGTTCTTCCCACTCCCCCTATAGGGGAGGGGAGGAATGGGAAACGGGAAACGGGAACGCCTGACCTGTTCGGACTGGAGCAAATGCCGCCGCGCATCCTCGACCGCAAGGAAGCCGCCGCGTTGGTGGAGGTGCTGCAAGCACTGCGCGTGCATCCCCTGGTGGCCTGGTGCGAGCGTATGAACTCCG
>JANMMH010000461.1:0-6360 GCA_031373055.1 Rubrivivax sp.
CATCAAGCCCGCTAACATTTATCTGACACGGCGTTGGCGGCCCAAGGTGCTGGACTTCGGCATCGCGCGCGCTGCCGGTGCGGCCTCACCCGCGCTGGAAGGTTTGGTGGCCGGCTCACCGCACTACTTGGCGCCTGAGCACCTGCGCGGCGAAGAGGTCGATGCGCGCACGGATGTCTATTCGCTGGGCGTGGTGTTCCATGAGCTGTTGACTGGGCGCAAGGCCTTTGACGGCAACTCGCTGGAAAGCATCATCGGCGCCGTGCAGGCGGGTCTGCCCAAGCTGATGCACCCGTTCACCAGCGAGGTGCCGCAAGAGCTCGCCGCCATTGCCGCACGTGCGATGGCGCTGCGGCCGCAGGATCGTTTTTCCTCGGCCACCGAATTCGCCAACGCGCTGCGCAGCTGGGTCGACCCCAAGGTCGTGGCGGCACGCGCCAAGGCGCAAGAAGCACAGCAGCGCACGCAACAGGCCTCGCGCCGGCGCCTGGCCTTGACGGTGGCGGCGGTGACGGCTGCGGTGGTGGCACTGGTGGCTGGCCTGGCGTTGCATTCGCCGACCCCGTCGGTTTCTACACCCACCGCGGATGCGACGACCGCGGCTATCACGCCGGCGGCCCAGCCCACTGCCCCGACATCGCCCGAGCCGGTGGCCGCCCCGGGCGAGACCGCCGCCACCCTGCCCGTTACACCCGCCACGCCGAGCGCGCTGCCTTCGCGCGGCAGCCGCAACTCGCGCACGGTGTTCGACGTGCGGCCCGCCGCAGCCACCAGCACGGCGCCCGCCGCAGCGCTGGGCAATGGCGCCGTGCAGCTCGCCATCAGTCCCTGGGGCCAGGTGGAAGTCAACGGCGCAAGCGTCGGCACCACGCCACCGCTGACGCAGCTCACGCTGCCCGCCGGCCAGCACAGCATCACCGTGCGCAATGCCGACTTCCCGCCCTTCACGGCCACCGTGCAAGTCAGCGCTGACAAGCCCACTGTGCTGCGGCACCGCTTCGGTTCATGACTCGGCGGTGGCCCTTGGCGGCCGCCATCGGCGCGCTGGTGCTAGCCCTCAAGATAAGCGGCTGCGCGGCACCGGAATCGACGCCGGCGCCGCCGACCAGCGGCCTGACCGAGCTGCTTGAGCGCAGCGCCGAACGCGCACTCTTCGATGCCTTGCGTGCCTACGACGACGGCCAGTACGGTGCCGCCGAACTCGCCTTGCGCAAAGCCTTGAGCGAAGGCCTGAGCAGCGCGCGCGACCGCGCCACGGCGCACAAGCTGCTGGCCTTTATCAGCTGCACCAGCGAGCGCATACCCGCATGCGAAAGCGCCTTTCGCGCGGCGCGCGCGGCCGACGCCAGCTTCGCGCTGAGCCGCCCCGAGGCGGGCCATCCCGTCTGGGGGCCGGTGTACCGCCGCGTGCTCGGGCCTGTGCCGTCGCCGTGACGGCGGGCAGAGGCGCCGCCGCATAATCGGCGCGCCCATGCCAGTGCCCAGCGAGCCCACAAAAGTCCCCTTCCAGTTTCACCTGCGTGTCTACTGGGAAGACACCGACGCCGGCGGCGTGGTTTTCTACGCCAACTACCTGAAGTTCTTCGAGCGCGCACGCACCGAGTGGCTGCGCGGCCTGGGCTTTTCGCAGCACGCGCTGAAGGCGGACACCGGCGCGATGTTTGTCGTCAGCCAGACAGGCGTGCGCTACCACCGCCCGGCGCGGCTGGACGATGAACTGCGCATCACGGTAGCGCTGCGCGAGGCCGGCCGCGCGAGCATGCTGGTCGCGCAACAAGCCTGGCGCGGTGATGAACTTGTGGCCGACGGCGAGATCCGTATCGGCTGCGTGGACCACGCGAGCTTCAAACCCAGGCGCATTCCTGCGCCCATCATCTTGGCCATCACACCACCATGAGTTCAGACTTCTCGATCATTCCGCTGGTGCTGGGCGCCACGCTGGTGGTGCAACTGGTGATGGCCGGCTTGTTGTTGGTATCCCTCGTGAGCTGGACGGTGATCTTCGCCAAGGTCTTCGGGCTGCGCCGCGTCAAGAGCCGCAACGACGGCTTCGAGCGCGAGTTCTGGTCGGGCAAGAGCTTGACCGAGCTAAACCAGGCGGCACAAGCCAAGGCCGACAGCTCGCCGCTGGAGCGCATCTTCGCCAGCGGCATGCGCGAATTTTTGAAGCTGCGCGAGAGGCGGCTTGACGCCGGCACGCAGCTCGACGGCGCGCGCCGCGCCATGCGCGTGAGCTGTCAGCGAGAGCTCGATGTCGTCGAGAGCAACCTGAGCTTCCTGGCGACGGTGGCTTCTGTCTCGCCCTACGTGGGCCTCTTCGGCACGGTGTGGGGCATCATGCATGCGTTCGTGGGCCTGTCGAACTTGCAGCAGGTCACGCTCGCCACGGTGGCGCCGGGCATCGCCGAAGCGCTGGTGGCCACGGCCATCGGGCTCTTTGCAGCCATCCCCGCGGTGATTGCCTACAACCGCTTCGCGCGCGACATCGACCGCATCGCCACGCAGCTGGAAACCTTCATCGAAGAGTTCTCCAACATCCTGCAGCGCAATGCCAGCCTGCCTGTGGTCGCCGCCGCGGGCAGCGGGGGTCACTGATGGCGGCGCTGGCCAGCCGCGGCCACCGCCGCCGTCGCGCCATGAACGAGATCAACATGGTGCCCTTCATCGACGTAATGCTGGTGCTGTTGATCATCTTCATGGTCACCGCACCGCTCATCACCACCGGGGTGGTGGAGCTGCCCAGTGTGGGCAAGAGCAGCCAGCAAGCGCCCAAGGTGGTGGAGGTCATCGTCGCCAGCGACGGCAAGCCGCGCCTGCGCATCGATGGCAAGGAAGGCAGCACGCTAACGCTGGCGCAGATGGGAGCCCAAGTGCTCGCGGCGCAAGGTGGCAAGGCGGATGTGCCGGTGGTCATCAGCGCCGACCGCAAGGTGGCTTACGAGCGTGTGATGGACGTGATGTCGGCGCTGCAAAAGCTCGGCGTGCAGCGCATCGGCCTGGCCGTCAAACAAAGCCCCTGAGGACGTGGACGCGATGAATGCCGTGGCACGATGGACCGACCCGCTGCAAGCGCGCAGCGCCGACGGCTTCGGCCCGGCCGCCGTGCTGGCCGGGGTCAGCCATGTCGCCTTGATCGCCGCACTTGCCTTGGGCGTGCAGTGGCGCAGCCAGCCTGTGCAGGTGGTGGCGGCTGAACTTTGGGCGGCTGTGCCGCAAGTGGCGGCACCTGCGCCTGCGCCCCAGCCCGAGCCACAAGTTGAACCACGGCCCGCGCCGAAACCAGAACCAGCGCCGCCACCTGCCCCGGTGAAAGCGGCCGAGCCCGACCCGCAAATCGCCATTGAGAAGCGAAAACTCGAACGCGAAAAAGCGCGCCTGGTGCAGCAGCAAGCCGAACAAGCCAAGCGTGAACAACAGCAGCGCGACGAACGCGAACGCGCGGCGGCCGACATGGTCAAGGAAGCCAAGACTGCGAAGCAGCGCGAAGAGAACTTGCGGCGCATGCTCGGCCAGGCTGGCAGCGGTGCCCAAAGTGGTACTGCGGCGGTAGACGCCGCGCCTTCACGCGCCTACGCCGCGCGGCTGGTGGCGCTCATCAAGCCCAACATCGTGTTCACCGACAGCGTGAGCGCCAACCCCATGGCCGAGGTCGAAGTGCGCGTCTCGCCCAGCGGCAGCGTCATCGCGCGGCGCATTCAGAAGAGCAGCGGCGTCAAGGAATGGGACGAGGCCGTGCTGCGCGCCATTGACCGCACCGGCACGCTGCCGCGCGACGTGGACGGGCGTGTGCCGGCGCTGTTGATCATCGGCTTTCGGCCCAACGACTGAATGGCCTCAAGTGGTTGCCGCGTTGCCCCCAGGCAGCGTGTAGCGGCGCACGAAGCTGCGGTCGATGTGGTCTTTCCACCACCAGACCCAGCGCCCTTGCGCCGTCCAGTTGCCCCATGAGGCGATGGCGCGCCGGTCACCACATGAAATGAGGTTGAGCGTGCGCTTTGAGGGCTGGTGCGCCAGCGTCGGCGCACCAGCAAGCAGCGCGCGCAGGTTGTGCGCCAGCGGCGGCCCGGCGCGTACGGCATAGACGCCGCTGCGTGGATGGGCCATGTCGACGCGCGAGGCGACGTCGCCCACAGCAAACACCTGCGGATGTGAGCTGCTTTGCAGCGTGGCGGTGGTGCTGATGTAGCCGCGCTCGTCCAGCGCCAATCCGCTGCCGCGCAACCACGGCGGCGCGCCACTGCCGGCGGCCAGCACGGGCACGTCGCAGGCCACGCGCGCGCCCGAGGCTAGCAACACGTGATCGGCGGCGATGGCGGCGCAGGTCTCGGGCAGCACGGTGATGCGCCAGCGCCGCAAGTGGGCCATGGCCGCGGCGACCACCTCATCTGAATAACCCTCAAGAGGCGTGGTGCCACCGAGCACCAGCGCCACGCGCGCCTGCGCGCCCAGGCGGCGCTGCAAGGCCATGGCCAGCTCCACGCCGGCGGCACCGCCGCCGATCACGACCACGTCGAGCGCACGCGTTGCGGCCAGCGACACGGTGCGCTCGAAGAGCTGCACGAAGTGTTCGATCGGCCGCACAAAGAGCGCGTGCTCAGCCGCGCCGGGCAGCATGTCGCGCGCCATCACCGAGCCAGTGTCGATGGACAGCAGCTCGTACTCGGCTTGCTGCCCGGTTGAGAGCCGCACGACGCGCGCGTCGGCGTCCATAGCCACCGCCGAGGCTTCCACCAGCGACACGCCCGCCGCGTGAGCTAGCGGTGCCAGCGGGATGGCACAGTCGTCCGCAGCGTAGTGCCCCGCCACCAGCCCGGGCACCATGCCCGAGTACATCTGCCGGAGAAAGGGCGTGACCAGCATGACCTCGGTGCCCGGCAAGCGTTGGCGTGCTAACGCTCGTAGCACGTGCACATGGGCGTGGCCGCCGCCGAGCAACAAGAGGCGTTTCATGGCGTCATTGCGTCAAGGCGCTAGCCGCAGGTCGGCCACGAAGGCCAGCGTGTCGACGCCGGTGTTGTCACTGTCCGCGCCCACGAGCACGGCGCTGACCGGCAGCAGCTCGGCGCTCTCGTCCCCAAACGCGCGGCGAAAGTCGGCCGCGATATCGCGTTGCTCGGTGAACCACTGGCCGCTGGCGTCGCGGCGGTTGCGCAGCGTGATCATGCGCACGCGGCGCGTGAAGGCATCGTCAAGCAGCGTTTCGTGCGGCAGCAGGTGGTCCCAGACATAACAAAGTGTGGCGGGCGGCAGCTTTTCGCCGGCGCGCGCGCTGGCCATTCGAAGCAGCTGGCGCTCGACGAAAGGCACGCTGGACAGCGGCATCGCGAAACTAAGGCACACACGCAGTGGCGCATCGTCGCCACTGCGCTGGCGCAGATCGGCGCGGGCATTGCCCTGCTCTACCCGCCAGGCCCAGCTCAGGCCGCGCACGAGCGTGGGCTTGGCGAATTCATGCACCACGTTGCCGTAGGAGCGCTGCGTCTGCACGCGCAGCGCGGCGCGGCCTTCGACGACTGTCGCACTGAACTGGGTGACGGGCTTGGAAACTCCGGGCAAGCCCACGACACGCCAGCGTGCGTCCAGGCCAGCCGCCTCGTTCACTAGCGGTGGCAGCAGCGGCGGCTCATCGGCCAGCGCATGGCTAAGCGCCAACATAAGCGCCATGGCAACGACGCGCCGGCGTGTCATCGCGAGCGCCACCACCGCGCCCCGCTTAGCCACGTCGCCAGGTATGAAAACGCTCGACCCAACGCAAGAGCGCATGCGGCTGGTGAGCACGCTTCCACTCACCGGCGGCGTACTTGTTGGCTTCGGCCAGCGTCGGGTACGTGTGGATGGTGCCCAAAATCTTGTTCAACCCCAGGCCATGCTTCATCGCCAACACGTACTCGGCCAACAAGTCACCGGCGTGCACGCCCACGATGGTCACGCCCAGGATGGTGTCTTTGCCCGGCACCGTCAGCACCTTGACCCAGCCATGGGCGGCGCTGTCGGCGATGGCGCGGTCAAGGTCGTCAATGCCGTAGCGCGTGACTTCATAAGCGACACCCTGCTCTTTGGCCTCTTGTTCGTTCAAACCCACGCGTGCGACCTCCGGGTCGATGAAGGTGGCCCAGGGGATGACGCGGTAGTCGACCTTGAATTTCTTGAAGGCGCCGAAGAGGCCATTCACTGCTGCGTACCAGGCTTGGTGTGCGGCGGTGTGCGTGAACTGGTAGGGCCCGGCGACATCACCACAGGCCAGGATGTTGGGGAACTTGGTCTCCAGAAATTCGTTGACTTGCACGGTGCGGTTTACCGCCACGCCCAGCTCTTCGAGCCCGAAGCCTGCCAAGCGCGCGACACGGCCGACGGCGCACA
>JANMMH010000473.1:0-6996 GCA_031373055.1 Rubrivivax sp.
CACGCTACCCGGCGCGGCCAACCGCAGGATCAAAGAGGTTTGAGCATGGCCGGTGAACGGGTGGCGCATGCGGATGCGACGGTGCGACGGTGGCTCAACGCCGCCGCGCGGGCGTGCGAAGTGCTAACTTGCGAAGTACACTGACATCCAAGCGTGGGCGTGGCTACCAAGGCGTCGCTCGATAGTCTTTCAGGAACTGTCCCCATACGTGTTCACCGGTATTGATGCCATGGATGATGGGGTCGAGGGTACGGGCCGCGCCGTCGACGATGTCCAGGGGCGGGTGAAAGCGCTGCTCGGCGGTCTTGCGCGCAGCGATGTCGACGGGGTCTTCGTCCGTGACCCAGCCCGTGTCGACGCTGTTCATGTGAATGCCATCGCCGTGGTAGTCCGCTGCGGCCGTGCGCGTCATCATGTTGAGCGCCGCCTTGGCCATGTTGGTGTGGGGGTGGCGCGTCGTCTTGAAGCTGCGATAGAACTGGCCCTCCACGGCCGAGACGTTGACGATGTGCTTGTCCATGCCAGGCGTGCGCAGCATGAGCGGCTTGAGCCGCGCATTGATGAGAAACGGGGCGATGGCGTTGACGAGTTGCACTTCGAGCAACTCCACGGACGTAACTTCATCCATGCGCATGCGCCAGGAGTTGCGTCCGCGCAGGTCGACTTGCTGCAAGTCTTGGTCGAGCCGGCCTTTGGGAAACAAATGCTGTTGTGCCAAGAGCTCTTCAGGCAGCAGCGGTAGTTGTGAAAGCTCCGCCGCGCGCTTGAGGGCGGGCAGTTCGGCGCTGTGCGCTGTGGGCGTTGCGGCGCCGTGCGCTTGATGGGCTTCGGGCAGGATGTTCGCACCGCGCAAGCCCGCGTACGTGCCGAGCAAATGGCGAACCGCGGCGGGTGCATCGCGTAGCGCAGCTGTTTCGCCCGCCATCATGTGAGCGTAAAACGCAGGCGGTCGGCGCACGGTCTGGCAGGCGTTGTTGACGATGAAGTCGAGGCGACTGCGCGTGCTTAGCAGTTCGTGGCAGAAGGCCTCCACGCTGGGCGTGTGGCGCAAATCCAGACCGAAAATTTCGAGGCGATCCCCCCACGCACTGAAATCCGCCTCTGCGGCGTAGCGCGCCGCTGAGTCACGTGGAAAACGCGTCGTGACGATCAGATGCGCGCCCGCACGCAGCAGCTTCAGACCGGCTTGGTAACCGATCTTGACGCGTCCACCGGTGAGCAGGGCCACGCGCCCGCGCAAGTCGGCCGTTTCGGTGCGTTTGCTGAAGTTGAGCGGTGCGCAGGCGGGGCACAGCTGGTCGTAGAAATGGTGGATGAGTCGGTACTTCTCTTTGCAGACGTAGCAATGCCGCAGCTCGCCGGCGTCTCGATCGGCCGGGCGGGAGCTGTCTTCCAGTGCGGTGAAGTCTTGCGCCGAGAAGCCAGGCGGCAGAAAAAACGAGGGCGCCGTGAAGACCGGTTTACGCCGCAGCTCGCGAATGCCGGTCTCATGCAGCACGGCTTCGCTCTCGCGTGTTTGCGCGGCACTGCGTTCGCGGACCGCAGCCCGGCGAAGGGCTCGACGCGCGACATGGTCTGGGTTGTGTACGCGCGCGACGGCCTGGTGCAGGCGCTCGCGGTCGGCAGACGGCAGCGCCGCGATGACGTTGGCATCACGGGCGATTTGTTCCAGCAGCTGTGTCGCGGCGCGCAGCCGCTCCAGCAAGATGTCGTATGGCGGCGGCGGCGGTGCTGGTGGCGTGAGGGTGGCTTCATCGGTCATCTGGGTATTGTCCCCATAGCCGCCGAGCGCAATCGCGTATCAGTGCCTCGACGCCAGTGCCTCGACTCCATTGCGCGCTTGGGGGTCGCAAGTGCAGACCCATCACCGTGCCCGGTGGCCAGTCTTGCCGTCACTGAGCAACGCCACCAGCTGCTCCAGGCTTTGCAGGTTGTGCGTGGGCAGCAAGTGGTCGACATGCGCCAGCATCGCGCGAATGCCGCCGGCCAGCGGCTCAAAGCCATCGAAGCGCAACAAAGGGTTGAGCCAGATGAGTCGCTTGCAGCTCTTGTGCAGCCGCTCCATCTCGAAGGCCAGCGCTTGCGTGTCGCCATGCTCCAAGCCGTCGCTGATTAAGAGCACGGTCGCGTTGCCCGTTAGCACCCGGCGCGCCCAGCGTTGGTTGAACTCGTGCAGGCAAGCGGTGATGCGCGTGCCGCCGCTCCAATCGTCGACCGCGCGCACGACCTGGCTGACCGCCAGGTCGGGGTCTTTGCTGCGCAGCAATCGTGTGGTGCGCGTCAGGCGCGTGCCGAAGACGAAACTCTCGACGCGCGCGTCGGCATGGCCGAGCAGGTGCGCAAAGTGCAAGAGCATGCGCGAGTACTGGCTCATCGAGCCGGAGATGTCGGCCAGCAGCACCAGCGGCGGTGGGCGCTTGCGCGGTGTGCGCCAACGCATGCTCCACAGCTCGCCGCCCTGGCGCGCCATAGCTTGCAGACTGGCGCGCCAATCGGGGCGGCCGGGGTGCGCGGCGCGCTGGCTGCGCCGGGTAAGGATGGGCGCGAAGGCAAGTTGCATCTTCGAAAGCAGGCGTTGCGCGGCGCGCCACTCGTCAGCCGTCATGGTTTCGAAGTCGGCCTTGCGCAGCACTTCGCGCTCGTTCCAGGTCAGCGCAGCGTCGATCTCGACTTCTTCGGGCGGCGGCGTGTCGGGCGCTTTGCCCTGCGGCATCGGGAACAGCGCGTCGGCCAGGCGCCGGTTCTCGCGCTGCGCGGGCGTGGCGCCGTCTTGCAGCGTGACCTTGGGCAGCATCAGCGCGCGCATGCGGCCTTCGATGTCGGGGTCGCGCCAGAAGAGCTCGAAGGCCTGGTCGAACAGCGGTTTGTGCTCGATGCGGTCAAGGAGGCAAGCTGACAGCACCGCGTGAAAGTCGGTGCGTGAAGCGAGACCTGCGACTTGCAAGGCTTGCAGCGTAGCGTGCACGCGGTCGCTGCCCACGGGCATGCCGGCGGCACGCAGCACGCGGCCGAAGTGCATGACGTTTTCAGCCAGATGGCCGGGCGTGCGGCGTGCCGGTATCACGGGCGTTAGCTGGGTTGGCTGGACGAGCGCAGGCGGCTTCGTCAGCCCGGTGCGCGTGCGGCCTGACGCATCTGCTCCAGCAAACGCCCGGCCTCGCTGCCTTGCATGCGGCCGATGTCGTCCTGGTATTTCAAGAGCACGCCCAGTGTGTTTTGAATCACCTCGGGGTCGAGCGCCAGCGCGTCAAGCTCCATCAGCGCGCGCGCCCACTCGATGGTCTCGGCGATGCCGGGCAGCTTGTAGAGCTCAATGGTGCGCAGGCTCTGCACAAAGGCCACGATCTCGCGTGCCAGCGCATCCGCCACGCCGGGCACACGCCGGCGCAGGATTTCGAGCTCTCGCGCGGCGTCGGGGAAGGCCACCCAGTGGTAGAGGCAGCGGCGCTTCACCGCGTCGTGAATCTCGCGCGTGCGGTTGCTGGTGAGGATGACGATGGGCGGCGTCTTTGCCTTCACCGTGCCGAGCTCAGGGATGGTGATCTGGTAGTCGGCCAGCACTTCGAGCAAGAAGGCCTCGAAGGGCTCGTCGGCGCGGTCGAGCTCGTCGATCAGCAGCACCGGTGCCACCTCACGTGTGGGGTCGATGGCTTGCAGCAAGGCGCGCTTGGTGAGGAAGCGCTCGCTGAAGAGGTCGGCAGCGAGCGCGTCGCGCGAGGCGCTGCCGCCTTGCGCTTCGGCCAGGCGGATCTCCATCATCTGGCGCGCGTAGTTCCACTCGTAGGCGGCGCCGGCGAGGTCCAGCCCTTCGTAACACTGCAAGCGGATCAAAGGCCGATCGAGCATCGCCGCCAGCGTGCGCGCTATGTCGGTCTTGCCGGTGCCGGGCTCGCCTTCCAGGAAGAGTGGGCGTTGCAACTTGAGTGCGAGGTAGACCACGGTGGCGAGTTGGCGGTCGGCTACGTAGTCGTGGGCCAGCAGCCCTGTGAGGGTATCTTCGATGTTAGCGGGCAGCGTCGTCATGGGGCGTGGCGGGCACAGAAGTCCGTGGGTGTGAGGATGGGATAGCGGCCGGCCAGCGCAAGCAGGTCCTTGTCGCCGGTGACCAGCATATCGGCCCCGGAGACCAGCAGTGCAGCCAGAACGGGCTCGTCCGCCACGTCACGCAGGCCCGTGTCGGCGGCCTTTGCCAGCGTCTCGCCGTCGGGCTCCACCAAGTCGGCAGCGAACTCCATCTGCTCGACCAACTCTGTGATCTCGGCGGGCGTGAGCGAGGTATATGGCCGAAGACGCGGCAAGACCCGTGCGCACTCCGCAAGGATCCACGGCGAGAGCACGACTTGAAGTGCACCACTGCGCCACGCGGCCACGATGCGCCCCGGCGGGCCCGCGGGATAGGCCATGCCGGCGACGATGACGTTCGTGTCGAGCACCACACGCACGGCCGACTACCGAGCGCGGAAGCGTGTGCTGGGCTTCTTTGGCGCAGGCTTCGTCAGGCTGCGGGCTCGGCGCGCCGCCTCGACTTTCATCTCCTTGCGCGCAGTCACTGTCGCCGCTTCGATGGCGGCCAAGCCGGTCTCGGGGGCGACGTCGGCAAAGTCTGTGGCCAAGCGATCGCACAGCGCGTCAAAGCGTTCTTGCATGCGCCGGATACGCTCGAACAAGCGCGCATCGATCAAGGCGGCCACCGGCTTGCCGTCCTTCTTGATCAGCACGCTGTCATTGCGGTACTGAACGATGTTGAGCATCTCGCCCAGGTTCTGGCGAAAGGCGACGGCGCTGGTTTCGGTTATCATGATGACCTCGTCGATCGTTATGGTCGATATGGTTCAGCTTAGCACGTGTGCACTGGCTGGCGGCTGCGCACAAGGAAAAACGCCGCACGGTGTGCGGCGTTGGCCTGGCCGACGCGCGACCCTCAGCCCACCGCACGCCCCGCCAGCACCGGTATCAGCGCCGCGCGGTATTCGGCCGAGCCGTGCAGGTCGCTGTTGAGTCCCGCCGTACCCACCGTCGCGCCGGCCAAAGCGCCCGCGCTGTAGTTGGCCGCGAGCTTGGCTTCAAGCTCCTTGGCACGGAAGACACCGTTGCCGCCGCCCGTCACCGCCACGCGCACACCTTGCGCGCCTTTGCTGACGAAGACGCCGATCAGCGAGAAGCGTGACGCCGGCTGTTTGAACTTCTGCCAGCCAGCCTTTTGTGGCACGGGGAAGCTCACGGCGGTGATGACTTCCTCGTCCTTCAGCGCCGTCGTGAAGAGGCCCTTGAAGAAGTCGTCGGCGGCAATGTTGCGCTGGTTGGTGTGGACCGTGGCACCCAAGCCCAGCACCGCCGCCGTGTAACAGGCGGCAGGGTCGTTGTTGGCCAGGCTGCCGCCGAGGGTGCCGCGGTTGCGCACCTGGCGGTCGCCGATGTTGCCGGCTAAGGCTGCGAGGGCGGGGATGGCGGCAGCGACTTCTTTGCTCGCGGCCACGCTGGCATGCGTGGCCATCGCGCCGATCTTGACGACGCCAGCAGCGACGCTGATGCCGCGCAGCTCGGCCACGCCGGCCAGGTCGGCCAGCGCTTCGGGCGCAGACAGGCCCAGGCGCATGGCCGGCAGCAGGCTTTGGCCGCCGGCGATGAGCTTGGCGCCCTTGGCGGCGGCGGCGGAAGCGTCGGCCACGGACGCGGGGTTGCTGTAGGTGAAGGCTTGCATGTGTCAGTGCTCCTGTGGCGTTAGCGGGCAGACTTTGCCGCGGTCCACACCGCGTACGGCGTGGCGGGCATGGGCACATCTTTCACGCCCAAGGCGTTGCAGATGGCGTTGATGATGGCCGGCGGTGAGCCGATGGCGCCGGCTTCACCGCAGCCTTTGGCGCCCAGCGGGTTGTGCGTGCAGGGCGTGCCTTTGGCGGTCTCGACGGTGAAGCTGGGCAGGTCGTCGGCGCGTGGCATGGCGTAGTCCATGTAGCTGCCGCTGAGTAACTGGCCCGAGCCCGAGTCGTACGCACCGTGCTCCATCATGGCCTGGCCGATGCCTTGCGCGATGCCGCCGTGCACCTGGCCTTCCACGATCATTGGGTTGATGACGTTGCCGAAGTCGTCACACGCCGTGAAGCGCTCGACGGTGGTCTTGCCGGTCGTCGGGTCGATCTCCACCTCGGCGATGTAGGTGCCGGCGGGGAAGGTGAAGTTGCTCGGGTCGTAGAAAGCGTTTTCGTTCAGGCCGGGTTCCAGCTTGTCGTGCGGGAAATTGTGCGGCACGTAGGCCGTGAGCGCCACCGAGGCGAAGGGCACCTTTTTATCGGTGCCGGCGACCTTGAATTCACCGCCCTCGAAGACGACATCGGTGTCGGCCGCTTCCATCAAGTGCGCCGCGATCTTCTTGCCTTTGGCGATGATTTTGTCCACCGCCTTGACGATGGCCGTGCCGCCCACGGCGAGCGAGCGGCTGCCGTAGGTGCCCATGCCGAAGAGCACCTTGCCGGTGTCGCCATGTTCGATGCTGATGTCGTCCATCGGCAGGCCCAGGCGGTCGGCCACGACTTGCGCGAAGGTCGTCTCGTGGCCCTGGCCGTGGCTGTGGCTGCCGGTGAAGACGGTGACCTTGCCGGTGGGGTGCACACGCACCTCACCCGCTTCAAAGAGGCCGGCTCGTGCGCCCAGGGCACCTGCCACCGCGCTCGGTGCGATGCCGCAGGCTTCGATGTAGGCCGCGTAACCGAGGCCCCGCTACAGCCCCTTGGCGGCACTCGCTGCACGCCGTGCAGGGAAGCCCGCCACGTCGGCCAGCTCTTGCGCGCGGCTCATGGTGGCGAAGTAGTCACCCGTGTCGTACTGCAAGGCGACAGGCGTCTGGTACGGGAACTCGGTGATGAAGTTGCGTTTGCGCAGCTCGGCCGGGTCGATGCCCATCTCCGTCGCGGCCGTCTCGACGATGCGCTCGACGAGGTAGGTCGCCTCGGGCCGGCCGGCACCGCGGTAGGCGTCCACCGGCGCGGTGTTGCTGAA
>JANMMH010000482.1:0-22949 GCA_031373055.1 Rubrivivax sp.
GTCGAGCTCGCCGTAACGCGAGCCGAATTGCGGGCCACTGTGGAAGTAATGCAGCCACATGAAGTGGCCGTAGTCCAGTATGTTTTCATAGTGCTGCAGCCAGTTCATCGGCACGTCGGCGTCGATGTAGCGGCCGCTGCCGATGTTGCAGTCGTCGACAAAGAGTTGCTCGCCCTCCCTCAAGTCTTCAAAGACATCAAAACGTGGCAAGAGCGGCTTCTTCTCGCTCGGGCCCATGTAGGCCCAAAGCATGCCGTAGCGCTCTAACACCGGGTACCAGGGCTGGCGGATGCGCTCGCGTGGCCCGCCCGGCTTGGCGCCGTTGTTGGGCTCGCAGGGCTGATCGGTACAGTGGCCCTGCACGTCGAAGGCCCAGCCGTGATAGCAGCAGCGCAGGCCATGGGCGTCGACACGGCCGTAGAGCAGCGAGGCGCCGCGATGGGCGCAGCGTGGGTGCACCAGGCCAGGCTGCCCGCTGCGGTCGCGAAAGAGGATCAGGTCTTCGCCCAATGCGCGTACTTGGCGAGGTAGCACGGTGGCCCAGGACGACAAGCCCAGGGGCTGCCAGTAGCGGCGCATCAGCTCGCCCATGGGTGTGCCGGGGCCGACTTCGGTGAGCTCGGCGATGTGCTGCCCGCTCTTGCGGCCGTAGGCGGTGCCAGTGTCGGGGAGTGGTGCTGCCGTGGACATGGCGGCGCTTAACCAGGAATTTCCGGCTCAACAAGTGTGGCCAGTTGCGCCAGCGACTCTTGCCAGCCCAGGTAGCACATCTCAAGTGGAATGAGCTCGGGTATGCCGCTCTGTGCGACGCTCAACTCCGTGCCGCACAGCACAGGCTTGAGCAGCACCAACACCTCCATCACGCCGGGCAAATTCGGATCGTCGAAGGTGTCGGTGTAGCGCAGCCTTTCATTCGGCACGAGCTCAAGGTACTCGCCACCAAAGGAATGCGCGTTGCCGCTGGTAAAGTTGTGGAAGGACATACGGAAGCTGCCGCCAACGCGAGCTTCCAAGTGATGCACGGTGCAGGTAAAGCCGTAGGGCGGCAGCCACTTGGCCATGGCGCCTGGCTCAAGAAACGCGCGGTAGACCTTCTCAGGTTTGCAGCGCAGCACGCGGTGCAGGCGGACGGTGCGGTCGGTCATGGCGTGGCTCCTTCGTGGCGGTTTTCGATGATGGGCGCGGTGCTATCTATGAACCTGTAGGGAAGCGGTGGAACATGTTGAACTGCGCGTCCTGATGCCAGCCGCGCGCCTCGTACAGCGCTTGCGCGGAAGGGTTTTCTCTGGCGACGTTGAGCGTGACGCGCGCGGCGCCGTGCGCCCATGCGTAACTTTCTACCGCTGTCAAGAGACCGGACGCGACGCCTTTGCGGCGGCCACGCTCGTGCACGAAGAGGTCGTTGAGCACGAAGACGCGCGCCAGCGACGTTGACGAAAAGCTTGGATACAGCTGCGCGAATCCGAGCGGCACGTGCCCCTCCACCGCGATAAACACCACCGATTCACCGTGATCAAACCGCGCCTGCAGGAAGGCGCAAGCCGCGGCCAGGTCGCTCGCCTTGCCTTGAAACTGACGGTACTCATCGAAGAGCGCTGCGAGCGCTTCGAGATCGGCGAAGACGGCTTGGCGCGTGGTGATGTTGGGCATGGTTTTTGGCAACTGATTGGGTGCGATGTGGCCAGAGCTCAGAGGGTGGCCGCATGCACGCGCACCTGCCGCGCGCCGAGCTGCACCCCATCCCCGGCACGAAGCTTGCGCCCGCGCCGCAACTCGGCCTCGCCGTTCACCCGTACCTGGCCTTGCGTAATGAAAACTTTGGCCTCACCACCGCTGCTGGCCAGGCCGGTGGCTTTGAGCAAAGCGTCCAGCGTGATGTGCTCACCGCGCAGGCTGAAGTCGATGGTGTTGCCCGCCATCACAGCCACGCCGAGATGGCCGAAAGCGGCTTCTTCACGCCGCCAAACACCGGCACCGCGCAGCCCGACTTGGGGTAGCCGACGACGAGCAGGATGACGGGCTTTTCCGACGCCGGCCGGCCACACAGCTCGCTCAAAAAACCCATCGGGCTGGGCGTGTGCGTCAGCGTCGCCAGGCCCGCGTGGTGCAGCGCGCTGATGAGAAACCCCGTCGCGATGCCCACCGATTCGGGCACGTAGTAATGGCTGTAACGTGTGCCCTCTTGTGTCCCGTTAGCATGCACGCCGTACTTCTGCGCGAAGATGGCGATGAGCAGCGGCGCCTCTTCCAGGAAGGGTTTGTTCGGGTCGGTGCCCAGTGGCGCCAGCGCGTCCAGCCACTCTCGCGGCGCGCGGCCGGCGTAGAACTCGCGCTCTTCTTTTTCAGCCGCCGCGCGTACCTGGCGTTTGCGTTCAGGGTCGCTGATGACGCTGAAGAACCAGGGCTGCTGATTGGCGCCGGAAGGCGCGGTGCCGGCCGCGAGCAGGCAGTGTTCGATGACCTCTCGCGGCACGTCGCGCGTGTCGAACTCACGCACGCTGCGTCGGCGCTTGATGTCTTCGTAGAAGCAGCTCGCGCGCTCGCGCATCTCGGCTTGCGTGTACTCGCGGTAGGCGCTCAGTGGCTGCATGGCCACGACGGAAGCGTCGGCAGCGGGCGCCATGCTGCTAACTCGCCAGCAACGCGGCATAGCGCGCCAGGTCGACATTGCCGCCGCTGATGATGATGCCCACGCGCTGGCCCTTGAGCTTCTCGCCCAGGCCACGCGCCGCAGCGAAGCCCAGCGCGCCGGTGGGTTCCACCACCAGCTTCATACGCTCGGCGAAGAAGCTCATGGCAGCCACCAGCTCCGCGTCACTCGCGGTCAGGATGTCGTCGACATGCTGGCGGATAACCTCAAACGTGAGATCACCCGGCGCCTGCGTTTGCGCGCCGTCGGCGATAGTCTGTGGCACGTCGATGTGCACGATGCGCCCGGCGCGAAACGACTGCTGCACGTCGTTGCCGGCCTCGGGCTCAACGCCGTAGACCTTGCAGCGCGGGCTCAGCGCGCGGGCGGCTAACGCGCAACCCGACAGCAGCCCGCCGCCGCCCAGGCAGACGAAGAGCGCGTCGAGCTCACCCACGTCGTCGAAGAGTTCCTTCGCTGCGGTGCCCTGCCCGGCCATCACATCGGCGTGGTTGTAGGGCGGAATCAGCGTCATGCCGCGGTCTCTTGCCAGCGCTTCACTGATGGCGGCGCGGTCTTCCGTGTAGCGGTCGTACAGCCGCACCTCGGCACCGTAGCCGCGCGTGGCGGCGAGCTTGGAAGCCGGCGCGTCCTTGGGCATCACGATGGTGGCCGGGATGCCCAGGATGCTGGCCGACAAGGCAACCGCCTGCGCGTGGTTGCCCGACGAGAACGCCACCACGCCGGCCTTGCGCTGAGCGGCGCTGAAGCGCGACAGTGCATTGAACGCGCCGCGGAATTTGAAAGCGCCCATGCGTTGCAGGTTCTCGCACTTGAAGAAAAACTGCGCGCCGTGCGCCGCGTCGGCCGTGCGCGAGCGATGCACGGGCGTGCGGTGCGCGTGGCCTTGGATGCGCCCGGCGGCGGCCATCACATCGTCGTAGGTGGGCAGGGTTGGCATCGGTGCGCGCTCCAGGTTTTGCGCTGCATTGTGCCGACGCTGCGGGCCAGCTGCTACGCTCGCCCGCCTCTGCTGTCGACATCAATGAGGAGCGCCCATGGCCATAACGGAGCTGACCATGATCATCGTCACCGGCAGCATCGTGGCCAAGGAAGGCTGCCTGGCGCAGGCACTGGAGCTGAGCCTGGAGCATGTGCAGCGCTCGCGCACGGAGCCTGGGTGCATCTCGCACGCGGTGCACCTCGACGCCGAGCACCCCGCGCGGCTCTTCTTCTTTGAGCAGTGGGCCGACGACGCGGCGCTGGCCGCGCACTTCGCACTGCCGGCGTCGCGCGCGTTTGCCAAGGCCCTGGTCCCGCTGCTGGCCGAGACGGCGCAGCTGGCGGTGTTTGACGCCCAGCCACGCTGAGTTGCTTGCCCGCTGCGGCGCAATAGGCGGGCCTTTGCCGCGACGACGCACGCTCGGGCAGGTATGAAGGTCTACGGCGGCGTGGTGGTCAAGCTCGGTGAGCTCACGCTGCAGATCCGCGACGAGCGCGCTGCGGGCACGCTGCTCTGCATCGACGAGGTGATTGCCTTCGAGTAGCTCGCTGCGAGCCGCTGCACGGGCAGCGTGGCCCTTTAGGCGCCCACGCCCACCAGCGCGACACCCGCCTCGCGCAAGTCAGCGTTCAAGTGCGCCAGCTCGCCCGCTTGCAGCTGCGCAAACGTGGCCAGCAGTGCGTCAACCTTGGCCATGATTTCCTCGGACACCTGGCGTGCCGGCAGGGTCGGCGCTTCGTCGGCAATGGCCACCACGCCGATGAGGTCGACCAGCGTGTCGCTGAGCCCGGCCGCGTGGCGAAGCACGTCGCGAGGGGACTCGCGTTTGACGTCGACCAGTACCCCTTCGATCGCTTCGAGCTGCGCCAGCAACGCCTTGGCGCGATCCGTCAGCGACGCTCGAGCCTTGCTCAGCCGGGACGCAAGCTCGGCCAGCTGGCGCTTGATGCGGCGGATGGTGTTCACCGCAACGTTCAGCGCGCCGAGCTTGGCATAGAGCTGCTGCAAGAGCACGGCTTGCTGTTCGAAGGCGCGTTGCGAGGTTTTCAGGCGCGGGTCTTTGACGACGGCGAATGCCGCTTGCAGCGTCACGCCCTCGGCTTGCAGCTGCACGCTGTAGCGGCCGGGTGCGACAGCTGGGCCTGGCACCTCGTCGCTCTCTTCGGCCAGCGGCTTGTTGCGACGAACCACGAGCGCGACGTCGATCTTGGTCGGGCCACGGTGGCGAAGGTCCCACACATAGCGGTTCAGGCCGCACTTGACGGGCGGGCGCTTGGCCACCGGGGTGTCGTCGCCGGCGCTGGTGAATCGGTTCACGAGTTGCCCGCGCGCGTCATTGAAGTTCAGGCTCACGCTGCCCTTGAAACCCGCTGGCAGCCAGTAGTAGACGATGGCGCCGCTCGGCGGGTTTTCGCCGACGTCGAGATGGGTCCGGCCGCTTGTGCCGTCGCTGCGCGTGATGGGCTCGGTGGCGCCGTTGATGCCAAAGGCCGGCCCGTAGCTGATGCCCTTCTTGGGCTGGCCCAGGCCCGCACTCCAGGCAAGCTTGCTGCGCACGGTGTCGCGCGGCGCCACCAGCTGCGGTGCGCCGCGCACTTCGGTTAGCGCACGCAGCGGCGAGATGTCGTCGAGGATCCAGAACGAGCGGCCATGCGTGGCCGCCACCAAGTCGGCACCCTTGATCTTCAAGTCGTACACGGGGCATACGGGCATGCCACCACCCATGCGCTGCCAATGCTTGCCGTCGTCGCGCGTGAAGAAGATGCCGGTCTCGGTGCCGATGAAGAGCAGGCCGGGGCGGACCGGGTCGGCACGCAGCACACGTGTGATCTCGCCGTTGGGCAGGTCGCCGTTGATAGCCTGCCAGTTCTTGCCGCCGTCACGTGTGCGGAACAGGTAGGGCTTGTAGTCGGCCTGCTTGAAGCGCGTGGCCGCTAGGTAGACCGTGTCAGCATCGTGCGTGGAGATCTCGACGCAGCCCACGTAGGCGAGCTTGGGCATTCCCTTCGGTGTGACGTTAGCCCAGCGTTTGCCGTCGTCGCGCGTCACGTGCACCAGGCCGTCGTCGGTGCTGGCCCAGATCTCGCGCGCTCGCTGCGGTGAAGGCGCCACGCAAGCGCAGGTGGCGTGCACCTCGGCGCCAGCGGTGTCGTGCGTGAGCTCACCACCCGAGTGACCTTGGCGCGCGGGGTCGTTGAGGCTGAGATCGGGTGAGATCGCCGTCCAGGTCGCCCCTTCGTCGGTGGTGCGAAAGACGCGGTTGCCACCGGCGTACAGCGTCTTGGCGTCCCCCGGCGCGAAGACCAGTGGGAAGGTCCACGCGAAGCGGTATTTCATGTCCTTGGGCGCCACGCCCGTGGACTCTTCGGGCCAGACGTTGACGAGACGGATCTGCCGCGTGCGATGGTCATAGCGCTGCAAGGCCCCCGAGCCGCCAGGGCTGGAGCCCACCGCGCCGCAGTAGACGATGTTGGCATCCATCGGATGCACGGCAATGAAGCCGCTCTCACCCGTGCCGGGGTAGCTGCAATCGCCCAAGGTGATGGTGCCCCACTCCGAGGCACTGGGCACCGAGATCGAGGTGTTGTCCTGCTGCGTGCCGTAGACGCGGTAGGGGTGTTGGTTGTCGACGTCGAGCCGGTAGAACTGCGCCGTCTTCTGGTTGTAGATGCTCGACCAGGTCTCGCCACCGTTGAACGAAACGCAGGCGCCGCCGTCGTTGCCTTCGATCATGCGGCGCGGGTTGTTGGGGTCGATCCACAAGTCGTGGTTGTCGCCGTGCGGTGTCGACACTTCGCTGAAGTTCACACCGCCATCGGTGGACTTCCACATTTGCAAATTGGTGACGTAGACGGTGTCGGCATGTACAGGGTCGGCGAAGACATGCGTGTAGTACCAGGGCCGGTGCATGAGGTCGCGATGCGACGAGACCAGCGTCCAGCGCTCGCCGTGGTCGTCACTGCGGTACAGGCCAGTCTTGTCGCCTTCGGCTTCGATCAAAGCCCAGACGCGACCGGCGCGTGCGCCCGACACCGAGACGCCGAGCTTGCCGAGCTTGCCACCCTTCCCCTTCGGTAAACCGTTATCAGCGGCCGCTGCGCCGGTGAGTTCCTGCCAGGTGTCGCCGCCGTCGACCGAGCGCAAGAGGCCGCTGCCCGGGCCACCACTGTTCAAGTGCCAGAAGCTGCGGCGCGCTTCCCAGCATGCGGCGTAGAGCACACGCGGGTTGTTCGGGTCCATGCACAGGTCCACCCCGCCGGCGTCGGCGCTGCGGTGGAGCACCTTGGTCCAGCTGCTGCCGCCGTCATGCGAGCGATAGACGCCGCGCTCTTCATTGGGGCCGAAGGCGTCACCGAGGGCGGCCACGTACACCAGATCGGGATCGTTCGGATGCACGCAGATGCGGCCGATGTGGTGCGTGGCCGCCAGGCCCACGTGCTGCCAGCTGCGGCCAGCATCGCGCGAGCGGTACACGCCGTCGCCGAACGAGACATCGATGCGGATGGTGGTCTCGCCGGTGCCGGCGTAGACGACGTTGGGGTCCGAGGGCGCCACCGCCAGCGCGCCGATGGTGGCGCTCTTGAGAAAACCGTCGGAGACGTTGCGCCAGTACACGCCGCCGTCGGTCGTCTTCCAGATGCCGCCGGCGCAGGCACCGAAGTAAAAGCTCATGGGGTCGGCGGGGTCACCGGCCACCGCCACCACGCGGCCACCACGCGGCGGGCCGATGCAGCGCCACTTCAGCGCGTCGAGCAGCAAGCGGTCGTCAACGCGGGTTGCCTTGGCCATGAAGTCTCCTCAGGGATGTTTGGGTTTGATCTCGCCGGCTGGGGCAAAGCCAGGCCGCGCAGAGGATGCCTTGCCTCCGGCCTGGGACAAGGCCGTGCTTGCACCCGTTGACAAGCGCGGGCTGCGCGCTTGTAGTCAAGCCCTGTCGCGCCACCCATCACCTGTGAGGTTTCATGTACTCGTTGATCTCCCGCCTGCCCGCCCGTGAGCTGCTGCTGCGCCACGCCCCCACCCTGGTCGGCGCGCTGGCCATTGCCGAGATGTTCTACAAGTGGCACAGCTTCTTGTTGGAGGCCGGTGGCTTCCTGGTGACCTGGTATGTGCTTGACGCGGCGGTGAGCTTCGTTGAGCGCAGGGTCAAGGGCGAACACGCGCCCTGAACGCGCGTCACTCGCCACCGCGCCGCCACACCGCCGCGAAGGCCTTGACCTTGGACCAGGCTGAGAGCTGCTCGTCCGACAGCGCATCAAGAAAATCCGACAAGCGTTTGGACTTGACCATGGTGTAGATCGTCAGCGCCACCGTGGGCACAAAGACGAGGGTGAAGATCGTCAACCTGCGCGGCCACGAGGCGTCTGCTTCGGCCAGCAGGTTCATGCCCAGGAAGCCCGTGGTCACCGTGCCGATGAGGCCGAAGATGGTGACCACCGTCAGGCGCACCACCGTGTTGGCCTGGCGGCGCAGGCTGTCGGCGTCAAGGTAGCCGTTCATCTCGCCGATGCGTTCTTTGACTTCGGCGTACAGCGGGTCGAGCTGCAAGTGCGTGGCGCACATGTGCGACAGCGCGCGCACCTGCACTTGCTCCGAGATTTCATGGAACCAGTAGCGGTGCGTGAAGCGCAAGAAGCCTTCGAAGCTCTGGCGGATGTTGCGCTTGAAGCGGCGCACGCTGCCGGCGTTGCCGACGTTCATGTTCTTCAGCGCTTCGACCAGGCGGTCGCTGAACATCAGCAGCGCAGCCTTCTGGAAATGCGCGATCAGAAAGAGCAGGAAATGTTGGTGGCGAAACTGCGCGAGCACGCCGCGGTCTCGGCACAAATAGAAATCGCTCTGCGCCTGGCCCACCACCACCAGCGAGTGGCCGCTGCATAAATAACGAGTATTCGGAGCGGCGCCAGCGTCGGCCCAAAAGCGGTCATAGCAGTAGCGCTGCTCGAAGTCTTGCAGGTGCTGCTCGGCGTAGGGCAAGCCACTGTCCAGGCCCTGCCCGCCGGCGCCGGTGACCAGGCCCAAGCGCACGAAGTCGGCGCGCGTCAAGGCACGTGGATCGTCCAGCGCCAGGTGCGCCATCATGGGCATGCGGTAGTACTCGATCTGGCGATAGCGCAGCCCACCCTCGCGCTCGGAGTGGTCGGGCACCAGCGGCTCCAGCAGGTAGGCCCAATGCCTGGCAAAACGCGGCGCGCGGTGCTCGTTGACGTGCGCCAGAAAGGCGTCGCGCTGCTGCGCGTCGGAGCTGGCCAGCACCTCGCCGCTGGCACCCAGCCACTCCACGCTGTGCATGCAGTGCAGCGCCTCGCCGCGGGCGTCCCAGCCCGCCGGGTAGGCGCGGCCGAAGCGGTAGAGCAGCTCTTGGGCGTGGGCCAGCGTGAGGTCGTGGCTGCGCACTTCCAGGTTGAGCATGACGACGTCAACATCGTGGAAGAAGTAGAGGTCGGTGTGCACGATCTCCAGCAGCTGCGGCGCGGCGCCGACATGCGTGACGACACGCGCGTGATGGATGTCGTGGCGGCGGAAGACGCGCATGGGCGAGCCGCCACTGCCGTCGTCGTCGTCAGCGTCGCGGCTGGCGCGGCCTTCGCCATACAAGAAGCGCTGCACGTAGGGCAAGAAGGTGACGAACTCGCTGTAGTGGCGCTCATGAAAGGCGTCGGGTTCGCCGGTGAATTCATCGACCACTTCACGCCATGGCGAGGCCGCACCGAGGTCGCGCAGCTGCTGCCACGGTGGCACACGCTCGCCGGCCTGGTCGCGGGTACTGCGGTGCATCACGCGCAGAGGCCAAAGCAAGATCTGGTGCATCTGGCGCACGCTGGCGCCGCGTGAGCTGACTGCGATGGGGTCGGGGGCGGAAGCTGCATCCACGGGCGTCGTCCTCAACTCGCGCGCCTGGCGTTGTCATGCATGCCCTGGGCCAGGCGCTCCAGCAGCGGCAGCGGCAAGTCGTGGCCCATGCCGGGAATGATGTCTTGCGTGCTGCCGCTTATCTTGGACCTTAGGTCGTGCGCAGCGGCCACCGGCACCAGCACGTCGGCCGCGCCGTGCATGACATGCGTGGGCGCGCTGATGCGTGGCAGCAGCGCGCTGCGGTCGCCGTCCGCCGCGATGGCCAGCATCTGGCGCGCCGTGCCTGTCGGGTGCCAGCTGCGCGCCACCATGGTCTGCAAGCGGCGCTGCAAACGCTCGGGCTCACTCGGGTAGGCCGGGCTGCCAATGACGCCAAGCAGGCGCACCATGTGCGCCAACACCGCCGCCTTGTCGCTGCCGTCGGGGCGCGACATCAGCACCCGGCGCACAGCCATGCTGGCTTGCGGCAAGTGTCGTGCGCCCGAGCTCGTCATCAAGAGCGTCAGGCTCTTCACACGCTCGGGGTGCTGAGCTGCCAGGTGCTGCGCCACCATGCCGCCCATCGAGGCGCCGCAGACATGCGCGCGTGTGATGCCCAGGGCGTCAAGCACACCCAGCGCGTCGGCGGCCATGTCGGCTAACGCGTAAGGTGCGCGCACGGGCAGGTGCATGGCGTAACGCAGCATTGCCCAAGGCAGGTTGGGCACGCCCAGGTGGTCGAAATGCTGGCTCAGGCCGATGTCACGGTTGTCGATGCGGATGACGCGGTAGCCACGCGAAACGAGCATCTGCACCAGCTCGTCGGGCCAGCCCACGAGCTGCATGCCCAGGCCCATGATCAAGAGCAGGGGCTCGCCCGAAGGCAGGCCTTGGTCGTCGACTTCAATCGCTATGCCGTTGGCGACGATGCGCATTCAGGGCTTTCGCTTGGTGGCAGCCGGCCGGGCGCGGCGGCTGACTTGCGACACCGCCGCGTCGACGGCCGCCCCTGCCATCGTCTTGGCGGCCATGCCCACCGCAGCCGTCAGGCCGCGGCTGGCGCGTTGCAGCAGGCTTTGCGGCTCGGGGGTGTCGGGGTGCCCCGGCTCGCCCGGCTGCGCCAATGCGCGCATGTCATCAAAGGCCACGCGGATGGCGTCGGCCAGCTCGCGCACATCGGGCATGGCGGCGGCATCGGCCATGAGGCCAAAGTCCAGCGAGGCGTTGTAGCTCTGCACCGTGATGTTCAGCGCCAGGCCGTGCACAACGATGGAGGTCGGGTAGTTGGTCAGCATGCGCGCGCCGGCCATGTACAGCTGCACCGGCGGGCCAGGCACGTTGGAGATGACGACGTTGGCCACCAGCGGGATGCGCTCGGCGACCTTGGCGCGGCCGTACAGCACGGTGGCCGCTTCGATCAGCCAGGGCACACCCAGCGAAGGAAAGTCCGTCGGCAAGATGCTCTTGACGCTGCCCATGCTGGACTTCATCGCGGCGGTGGCGGCCATCACATGCGCCAGACGTTTGTTCGCCTCGCCGATGTGCGTGCCCAGGCTGACCAGGCTCATCGAGGCTTGGTTGTCGCTGGTGGTGTCGCCCTTCTCGCGCAGCGAGATCGGCACCGCAGCGATGAGTGACTTGCGCGGCAGGGCGCGGTGCGCGGCGAAGTAGCGGCGCAGCGCGGTGCTGCACAGCATCAGCACCATGTCGTTGATGGTCGCGCCATGCGCGCGGCCCAGCGCCTTGATCTCGGGCAGCGGCAGCGTGACGCTGGCGAAGGCGCGGCCTTCACCCACCGAGACATTGAGCGCGGTGCGCGGTGCCATCGTCAGGTTGCTTGGACCCTTCTTCGCTTTGTCGGCTTTGCTGCCAAGCAGCGAAGACTGTCCGATGGCCAAGGAGGCGGCGTCTTTCAGCGTGCCTACGGTGGCGGGCAAATCGCGAATGATGCCGGCCACCTTTTGCGCTTGCGAGCCCAACACGCCACGCAACATTTCGGTCATGCCCAGGCGGAAAGCCTTCTGCCGTGTCGACGGTTTGATATCGGGGGCGCGCGCTTCGGGTGTCAGGTCAAGAATGGCGTTAGCCAGGGCCACGGCCGCCTGCCCGTCCACCGCCGCGTGGTGCAACTGGCTGTACAGGCCCACGCGCTTGAGGCCATTCGCACCCGGCGCCAGACCTTCGAAGACGTGGAACTTCCACAGCGGCTTCTTGCGGTCCAGCAAGATTGGGTGCAGCCGAGCGACCTCGGCTTCCAGTTCGGGCAGGCCGGCACCTTTAGTCAGCTTGATCTCGATGATGTGTTGCTTGAGATCCGGCTCGGCGTCGACCCAGGCCGGGTTCGCCAGATTCAGTGGCATCCACCAGAGCTTTCGCCGCAGTGCGGGCGTGAGCGGCAGGCGCTGCGCCATGTGCGCGCGCAGGGCGGTGACGAACTTGCCCTTGAAGCCCGAAGGCAACTCCAGCACATGCAGCGCGCCCACATGCATGGGCATCTGCGGTGTTTCCATGTACAGGAAGGTGGCGTCCAGACTCGAGAGTTGTTTCATGCGCGCTCCGCCGGCATTCGATAACACCGCAGCGGGCATGCTAGGCCCTGCGGCCTACACGCCTTCGCGGGGAATGTCCCTAGGCACATTGCGCGCCCGCTATCGACACCGCCAGCATGCACGAGCCTATGATGAATCGCCGGCGCATTCGAACGCTGGGATGGGCATGCGCCACCTGGGCTACCGGCCACCACTGCGCCCATGGGCCCGCGCAGTGGGTCGACATGTCGTCGCCTGCCTGCTGTGCGTGACTGCGTTGTGTGGGCCCGCAAAATGGGCACTGGCCGGTGCGCTGGATACGTTCACCGCAGCGCGCAGTGATCCGCACCTTGCCGGCGTGCGGCTACGCTGGCAAGAGCAGGGTGATGCCGTGTTCTTAGGCTCAAAGCGCCACACGCTGGAAGGGGTGTTGTCCGAACTCGTCAGCAACGCGCTCGAACATGCCGGGGCTGGGCTGCTCACGGTGGACTGGACGGCCAGCGCCGAAGCCATCGTCCTGAGCGTCGCCGACGGTGGCTGCGGCCTGCCCGTAACGCCAGCCAATGCCGGCCAGGGCTTGAACAGCGTGCGCAGCCGCGCCGCCCAGTGTGGCGGCACGGCCGCGTGGGAGAGGGGCGAACACGGTGGCACACGGTGCCGCGAGCGGCGGCACCATGAGCGGACTCGACTCCCGTGCGGCGGCACCACCGCCCGCCCTCACCCTGGGGGTGGACGACCACCTCGCCAGCGTGAGCTGGCTCAGCCGCGCCGTGCTCCTGGCCTTACCCGACGCCGAGCTGATGACGGCCGGCAGCCTGGCCAGCGCGCGCGCGTGTGTGCAGCCTCGCATGCCGGCACTGGCACTGGTGGATTTGGATCACCGCCGCCACTGCGGCAAGTTATGCCAAGACCTTGTATCGCAAGCTCGACGTGACCAACCGCGCCGAGGCCACCCGGCGCGGGCTCATCCAGCCTTGAGCGGGGGCATGCTTAAGCGCGCTCAAGGAGGCCTGATCGTCAATCTCGTCTTGTGATCGGTCGTCTTGTCGAGCCCCAAGATGCCGTTGGGCAGCGTGTCAACACCAAAGTAGAAGTCGTAGCTGCCGCCCGGCAGGCCTCGAAGCGACGGAGCGCTGAAGAACGGCACCTTGAAGAGTTCACCGGTATAGACGGCAGTCAGGCCGGCCCTCCATGACTGGCTGGCCAGCTCAAACGAATACAGCGTGCCGTCGGCCGTCTGGGCCACCAGCCACCAGTCGGCGCGCTGGCCCAGCAGTCGCCCGGGCTTCATCGTGATCGATGGCTTGACGGTCGCGTCGGCGGCAAGTTCGATTTGGTCCAGATCGCCGCAAGCGCATCCGCACTTGCGGGTCCTCAGGGGGAATCACGCCGCGCACCCGCCAGGAGATGGCCGTTCCCAGCAGTTCCCCACGCGTGCCGACGCTGAACAAACCCGAAAGCACACCATCTCTGTAGACGCCTGCGAACTCGCTGCGCACATTGCTGCGGCCTGCAGTGGTGCTGAGGCTGTTGGCGCTAACGTTGCCGCTGGCGTCGATGGTGCCGCTCATCGGCAACCAATTCGCCGTACCCGACAAGGTGATGGCGCCTGGCACACGCGGCACAAACGGCGTGTGGTTGCCCGGGTCGATGGTCTCGATGCTTGTCAACGTGACCGGTGGCGGCAGCGCTTTTTCGCAGACCACGAACATCAGCTCCTTGCTACCCCCACTGAGGTTCAAGTCGCCATCGTTGTCGGGGTCGTTGAGGTACTCAAAACGCAAGCCGTTGGGGCCGGCACCGTCACTGTCGGAACTCTGATTCATGTCCGACGAGTGAACGCTCCACGGCTGACCACGTGTCTTGCCGGCGCCCACCAGGTCGACCGCGTGGGCCGCCGTGCCCCAGGCGTACACCGCCTCGCAGTTTTGGCCATCACGCATGGCCTCCAGCAAGGTGTCAAAGTTCACCTGCGCGCCCTTCGCGGTGGACTTCATGGTCACGCCCCCCTCAGTCACCGACACATCGGCCACGCCGTTGTCTTCGTTGAAGGTTCCAAAGTGTCTGACCTGCACCCGCGATTGCAGGCCGTTGCGGGCCAGGTACTTGAGTTTGCCGGCAAGGCCACCGAGGACGCCGTTGCCGTTGCGGCGATCGGTCGCCTGCCGGCCCATGGTCTCATCGAGCTGGCCCACCAGTGAGTTGTCACCGGGCGAGACCGACGGCTTGAGGCCAGGCTTGTGTTCGTGCGGCACCGGTAGGCCCGCGGTCTTGCGCAGGAAGTCCAGGCTGTTGGCCACGGCGGTGGGGTAGCAGGCGTTCTTGGCCGACTCGATGTTCGGGTGGTCGAACTGGATCACCGTGTCGTTGCTGGTCGGGTTGCCAAAGAGAATGCTCGTCAGGTCCGGCGGCAACGGCGCGCCCAGTACGGGCTTGGCCGCCACGCCGCCCAATGACAGTGTCATGGGTGCGACCTCGTAGGTGTCGCTCGGAGTCACCGAATAGCTGAGCAGCGGCGAGACCGAGTAGTCGATCTTTGCCGACAGCGTGGCCAAGGCCGTGCCCTTGTTGATGCCTAGATCGAAGTCGGCAGCCACCGTCAAGTACGGGTAGGTCGACTCCGCCATCACCGGCAGGTTGCGCACCACCCACCCGCGTGAAGTCGCGACGTTGACGTAGCCACTGGACTGCACGAAGTTATCGCGCAAGCGGGTCGTGTCCACAGCGACCGTGCCGATGGCGGTGTTGGCCTCGATGCCGCCGGCATGGGCATGGCTTTGCTGCATGAAACGCACGCCCTGCCCAGGGCCGACGTTGACAGCTTGCGCCGCCATCGCGGCCCACAAGCATGTGAGAGTGACGCAAGCACGAACCCGCCAGTCACAACGCATGCCGATCTCCTCGGGGCTGCTGACCCCGACGTCATCGTGCGCGGTGCGATGTGCGCTCGCTACCCATGTTCAGGGGTAGTCGCGTATTGCATCCGCATCCGGAGGCTCGATGAGCGATGCCCCGAAACGCATGGTGGGGCCATGAAACGCGTCGCCGCGAACGTGCACCAACGCTAGCGCCGCAGCGCCATCACTTCGTTAAGCGCCAGTGCACCCAGCACCAAGGCACCTCCGCCAAGCACGTGCAGCGAGGGTGCTTCGCTGGCACCGAGCCAGGCCCACGCCACGCCAAACAGCACCTCAAGCAAGGCCAACAGCGAGATCTCTGGCGCGGCCAGATGGCGCGACATCGCCACGGCGATCAGGCACGGGATGGCGAGTTGCACGACTCCCAACAAGGCCAGCCAGGCGAGATCACTCTGCGTCGCCACGAAAGGCCATGACAGAGGCAGCGTGAGCAACGCCGAAAGGCAAGCGCCAATGAGCACGGCAGGCAGCATGTCGCTGGCGGCATCCTGGCGGTGGCGCAGGTGCTGCAACAGTGTCCAGTTGACGGCCGCCGCCACCGGCACGGCAAGTGCCACCAGCGTGCCCAGCAGGTGGCGCGGATCGGCGCCGCTGACTTCGTGGCCGTACATCCAGGCGATGCCCAGGCCTGCGGCCACGATGGCCAGCCAGGTGCGCAGCGCCAGGCGGTGGCCGAGAACCACGCGCGCGGTGAGCGAGGTGAAAAGCGGCGCCACGGCCATGGTCACGAGCACGTTGGCCACCGTCGTCAGTCCCAAAGCCACCATGAAGGCCGTGAACATGACGCACCAGCACACACCCGACAACCACAACGCGCGCCCACCACCCCGCAGCGAAGCCCACAGCGGCCTCGGGCCACGAAGCCAGCACAACAACGCCACCAGCGCCAGCGCATTGAAGGCGCTGCGCCAGAAGGTCATCTCGAAACCACGCGCGGCCTCGAGTTGGCGCGAGACCACGCCGGCGATGCTCCACATCAGCGTGACAAGGATCATCACCAAGACGGCTTTGCGATGCGTCATAACGTTTTAAGTGAGGCGGGACAGCCAGCGGGGCGCGACGCAGAGGAGCTGGTGTGCCGTGATCAACCCGAACGAGCACGCCTGCCAGTGCCAGGTAGCTTCGTGCGGCGTGACCCAGCACCGCGCGAGCCTGCTCGATGGTGACGCCTTGGAAACTCTCAACGAGTTGAAGCACAGAAGCATCGACTGTGAGGTGTTCAAGTCGAATGCGGCGGCTCGTTCGTGGTGTCGCCTGAGGTCCCGGATGCAGGTTTGCGTCGCCTGCGCCGGCGGCGTTTGGGCGCGCCGTCAAGCGGCGCCATGTCTGCGTGCGAGGCGATGTCAATGTCGACGTCTGCGCTGCCTTCGTCACCCTGCCCGGCCACAGCATCCGAGCGCGCCGGCTCACGCTGGGGTGGCCGACCCTCGCGCGCAGCCGCCCTGGGCACACGTCGCACGGGCGCCATTTCACGTACAGCCTGCACCAGGGCCATGCGCTCTTCGTCGTTGCCCAGGTGGTAGTCCTCCCACCAGTCAGCCAGCGCGATGTCGCACTCACCGCTGTCGGCACGCAGGCGCAGGAAGTCGTAGCCCGCACGGAACTGCGGCTGCGCTTCCAGGGCCTGCGCGCTGTTGGCCGTTCGGCGCTCGAAGCGTGGCTGCATGAGCCAGATTTCGCGCATGTCTGCGGCCAACTTGCCGCGGCCTGAGATGTCGCCGATGCGCGCATCGAAGACGGCATCGACGGCCTGTTGCAAGGCCGGGAAGGCCGTCTCGCCCTGCTCTTGCAAGCTACTCCAGCGTACCTGCACGTCGTGCCACAAAAGGCAGGCCAGCATGAAGCTCGGCGCCACGGCGCGGCCCTCGGCAACACGCTTGTCGGTATCGGTCAGCGCCAGCTCCACGAACTTCTGGCGCTGCGAGGGCGCGGCGTCTTTCGCAAAAGCCGCGTCCAACACCGGGAACACGCCACGGTCCAGGCCCTGCTTGCGCAACTGCTCGATGCTGGCCAGCGAGTGCCCCGTTTGCAGCAGTTTGACCATCTCGTCAAAGAGGCGCGACGCTGGCACATTGGCCAACAGCGCGGCCATCTTCTTGATGGGTCTTTGTGTCGCTGGCTCCAGCGCAAAACCCAGCTTGGCGGCGAAGCGCACCACGCGCACGATACGCACCGGGTCTTCGCGGTAGCGCGTCTCGGGATCACCGATCATGCGCAAGAGCCGCGCTCGCGAATCGATCAAACCTCGGTGGTAGTCGACCACCACCTGGCGCACCGGGTCGTAGTACATGGCGTTGACGGTGAAGTCGCGCCGCGCGGCATCTTCGATCTGTGGGCCCCAGACGTTGTCGCGTAAGACGCGGCCCGCCGCGTCCACCACGTGCGCCTTGTCGGCGATCTCGCGCTTGGCGGTTTTCTCGTTGCCGGTGACCTGGTCGGCAGCGCTGACGTCCAAGTAAGCGCGGAAGGTCGAGACCTCAATGACTTCGTGCTCACGGCCACGGCCAAAAACCACATGCACCAGACGAAAGCGTCGGCCGATGATGAAGGCGCGGCGGAACAGCGCTTTGACTTGCTCGGGCGTGGCGTCGGTGGCGACGTCGAAATCTTTGGGGCGCAGGCCCACGAGCAGGTCGCGAACGGCACCGCCCACGATGTAGGCCTCGAAGCCCGCGTCCTTGAGTGTGCGCACCACGCGCACGGCGTTGTCGTCGAGCAGTTTGGGGTCGATACCGTGTTCGGCAGCCGCGTACTCAACACGCTCGCCGGCGGGCACGGCGGGTTCCGCAGCTGGTGCGGCTTTGTCGGCGCCGCCGAGCAAACGACGGATGAACTTCTTGATCATGCGGTGGTGGGTTCGAAGAGCCTGAGGATGGGCCAACCGCGCGCTTGCGCAATCTGCGCCAGCGCCGGGCTGGGGTTGGTGGCCACCGGGTGGGAGACCTGCTCGAGCAGCGGCAGGTCGTTGGTGGAGTCGCTGTAAAAGTAGATCTGCTCGAAGTCTTGGCGCACCTGCTGGCGGCTCGCTAGCCATTGGTCCAGGCGGGCGATCTTGCCTTCACGGAAAGAGGCCGTGCCCAGAATGCGCCCGCTGACTTGGCCGCCAGCGTCGCGCGCCAGCTCGGTGGCGATCAAGTCTCGCACACCAAAGAGATCGGCAATCGGGCGCGTGATGAACTCGTTGGTGGCCGTCACGATGGCCACCACATCACCGGCCTGCTGGTGCTGGCGCACGAGCTCCAGCGCGCTGTCATGCAACGCCGGGCGAATGGCCTGCTCGATGAACGCTTCGCTGATGCGCGCAAGCGCTGCGCCATCGTGCGTGCGCCATGGCGCGGTGGCGAAGTCGATATACGCGTCGATGTCGAGACGTCCCGCCTGATACTGCAGATAGAACTCGTCATTGCGACGGCGAAATTCGGCGGCGTCGGCCCAGCCGATGCGCACCAGGAATTCGCCAAAGGCATGGTCGGAATCGGTGGCGAGCAAGGTGCCGTCAAGGTCGAACAAGACCAGTTTCATGCCTGGCGTCACGCCCGGGCTCATGCGCTAACTCGCTCGATGAGCGGGGTGCGCTCGGTGAGCATTTCGCGCAGCAAAGGCACGGTGACGCTACGCAAGCGCGACAGGGCAAATTCATCAAGGTCGTCCAGCAAGGCCATCAGCGATTTCAGGTCCCGTGAAAAGCGGGTCAAGAGGAAGTTCATGACTTCGTCCGACAGAAGGATGCCGCGGCGGTCGGCCTCGCGGCGCAATGCGGCGCGGCTTTCGGCTTCAGTCGGGCAGGTCAACGCGAACACATGCCCCCAGGCCAAGCGCGAGCGCAGGTCATCACGCAGGGGCAAATCTACGGGCGGCAAACGCCCCGCTGCCAGCACCTGGACACCGTGGGTGGCCGCGTCGACGAAAAGCGCAAAGGCGGCATGTTGAGCGTCGTGGTCGAAGGCATCGCAATCGTCGATGACGACCACGGCCCAGTCAGGCGACAAAGGCCACGGTGCTGGGTCACCCGCGCAAAACGACGCGGCACGCTGCCCACGCTGCTGCAAGGCACCCACCAAGGCACGCAATAAGTGCGACTTGCCACTGCCGGAGGGACCCCACAAGTAAACGGGTGCGGCCGGCAACACCAGATCGCGCACGTGAACCAGTGCAGCCTGGTTGGCCCCCGCGATGAAGGTGTCGAAACTGGGCGTCGTCTCGGGGCCGATGGCCAGTGGGATCTGTTGCATGGGCGGGCTCATGGCACGCTAGCCCCACCACGCTGGCGCCAATGCTGCAAGCGCCTCTGCAGCGCCGCAGCATCACTCGCATTGGGGCAGTGCTCAAGGTACGCCGAAATGTCCATGCGCGCCTGCGCCAAGTCGCCGAGTTCGGCCAACACCAGGCCGCGGTCGCGGGTCTCGCTCCAGTCATCGGGCAACAGCACGAGCAGACGCTCCTGCACCGCCAGCAGACGCACCCAATCACCGCCAGTTCGGTGAATGGCCTTGAGATTTCGCAAGAGCCTGGCGATGACCTCACGCGCAGGCGCCGGCTGCAAGAAGAGACCCAGCGGCACGTCAGATTCGTCGCTCAGGTCGCGCTGTTGGCGAAACGGCGACAGCCGATCTTCGAGCTCACCCTTGGACAAGGAACGGCCCGTGAAGGGGTCGATCACGGCCTCGCCGCGCGGCAACCGCAGCTTGACAAGGAAGTGCCCTGGGAAGGACACGCCCGAGGCCGTCAGACCCGCCTGCGCGGCGAGCTCAATGTAGAGCAAGGCCAATGTGATGGGGATGCCACGGCGCGTCTGCAACACGTCGGGCAGGTAGCTGTTGCGCGCGTCGTAGTAGTCGTTGACGTTGCCCGCGAAACCGAGCTCGTGAAAGAAATACTGGTTCAGCAAGCGCATGCGCTGCAGTGGCGCGGCGTCTCGCGGGATGCGCTGGCAAAGCCGATGCGCCAATGCGTCAACCTGAGCTAGAAGCGCCAGCGTGTCCAACTGCGGGTATTCGTCCTGCGCTACGCACGCGGCTGCTTCAAGCAAGGAGAAACTGGAGTCGTCGGCCACCAGCGCGGCGAAAAATTCCAGCGCGGTCGGGGTGTCAAATTGCATCGGCAAAGCCATAGCCGGGATTGTCGCGCGTCGCTCGGGCCTCACGCCCGGCGCATAAACGACGACCACTTCAAGCCCAGCGCCCACAGGCTGCCGAAGTACAGCAGGGCGGATCCGGGCAAGGCTAGTGCCATGGCGGCCACGCGCAGGTGCCAGCGTGATTGCAGGCCGATCCAGTCGATCGCTTGCGCGGCCCAAAACAGCGCCGCGCCGAGCAAGGCGCAGGCCAGCACGACGCGCACGATGAACGCTGGCCAGCCAGGCTGCGGCCGATAGACGCCCATACGCAGCAAGCCGATCAACAGCATCAGCGCATTCAAGATCGCGCCCAGCCCGATCGCCAGCGCCAGCCCGGCGTGGCCGATCCAGGGCACCAGCACGGCGTTCATCAGCTGCGTCACGAGCAAGACCACCAGGGCAATCTTCACAGGCGTGCTCACGTCTTGCCTTGCATAGAAGCCCGGCGCCAACACCTTCACGGCCACCAGCCCAAGCAGGCCCACGCCATAGCCACGCAGCGAGCGCACCGTCTGGTGCACGTCCTGCGCATCAAACGCGCCCATGTGAAAGAGCACGCTCACCAGGGGTGTCGTGAAGACGATCAGCGCCACGGCGCAAGGCAAGGCCAGCAACACGACCAAACGCAGGCCCCAGTCGAGCAGGTCGGAGTACCGCTGCGCGTCGTGGCCGCCTTGCGCCGACGAGAGTTGCGGCAGCAACACGACGCCCAAAGCCACGCCCAAGAGGCCGACGGGGAACTCCATCAGGCGGTCGGCGTAGCTCAACCACGACACAGCGCCCACCGCAATGTGTGAGGCGATCTGCGTGTTGATCAGGAGCGACAGCTGGGCCACCGACACACCCAGCAGTGCCGGCGCCATCAGCGTGAGGATGCGGCGCACGCCAGGGTGGGCCCAGGCTGCACGCAGCCGTGTCCAGCCCAAGCCGATGCGCGGCATCACACCGGCTCGACGCAGCGCCGGAATCTGGATGCCCGCCTGCAACACGCCGCCAAGCATCACACCCGCCGCCAGCGCCAGAATCGGCTCCACGCCCCAGCTCTTGAAGAGCGGTGCGCCCCATGCGGCCGATGCGATGACGCTCAGGTTCAGCAGCACGGGTGTGGCCGCAGGCACGGCAAAGCGCCGCCATGTGTTGAGGATGCCCGCGCTCAAGGCCACGAGCGACATGAAGCCGATATAGGGAAACATCCAGCGCGTCATGACCACCGCCAGCTCAAGCTGCTCCAAGCCGGCCGCCATCATCCATACCAGCAGCGGCGCCGCGATCACGCCCAAGGCGCACACGAGCAGCAGCGCCCATACGAGCACGGTGGCCACGGCGTCGATCAACTTGTGCGTGGCCTCATCACCCTCGGTCTCACGCGAACGCGCCAAGAGCGGCACGAAGGCCTGCGAAAACGCACCTTCAGCGAAGAGACGGCGGAACAGATTGGGGATGCGAAAGGCGACGTTGAAGGCGTCGGTCAAGGCGCTCGCGCCAAAGGCTGCGGCGATGAGCTGGTCACGCACCAAACCGGTGACGCGCGAGGCCAAGGTCAGCAAAGAAACGGTGGATGCGGCTTTGAGAAGGTTCATTGCAGGCGCCGCGTGCGCAGCCGTGCTGAGTATAGGCGGCGGGTCACTGCAAGTCGGGGCCACTGGGTCTTGCTGCTATACTCCGCCCTCTTTGTCCCATCCGCACCCGCGCAAGGTGCCTCTAGAGTAAACATGGCCACTTCGACCAAAGCCAAAAAGAAGACCGTTCGACTTGCCTCGGGCCGCAAACGCGCCCGCCAAGACGTCGTGCTCAACGCCGCCAACAGCGCCCTGCGCTCGCACTTCCGCACCGTCATCAAGAACGTGCAGAAGGCTGTGATTGCCGGCGACAAGCTCAAGGCGGGTGAGCTCTTCAAGAGCGCACAAAGCGTCATCGACTCGGTGGCCGACAAAGGCATCTTCCACAAGAACAAGGCCGCTCGCCATAAGAGCCGCCTGTCGGCCAAGGTCAAGGCGCTGGCGCTCGCTGCCTGAAGCTTTTAGAACCAGCCGTGACAAGGGCCTGCCATGCAGGCCCTTTTTGCTGCCCGCCTGAATTCCGTACGAATCAAACCTGGGGCCAAAGACAAGCGTCGGTGACCTGCAGCTCGTTGTCGCGGGCGAAGTTCATGACGAAGTCCCAGGCCATCGGCTCCAGTTCGCGCAGCGCCTCGCTGACGATGACGCACTTCACCTCGTTGATGACTTGCGGCACGCAGTAAGGCGAGTAGCCGATAAAGGCGCCAATGCCGCCAGCGCTGCCACCCGGGCGAAAGCACGACATTGCGCCGGCCAGACGCTCGGCCCAGTCGCTGGGCCGAAACGCCTTGCCGTTGTTGGTGATGCCCTGGATGAAGACCTGTCGCGGCTTGTGTTGAATCATCGGCAATGGCGTCTTGCGCGGGCTTGCCGCCACCAGTGCCTTGGCCGGCCGGTGGCCGTGCAGGGCCACGGCGGTTGGCGCGATTGTGCCTCGTTGTTGTTGCGTTGCAGCATGCATGGCCGGGCCGTCTCAGCTTCGTGCCCAGGATGTCGGCCTGCAGGGGCCGACCTTTAGAATGCGCTCCCGGCCGGCCTGTGACCGAAGGGTGACTCGCCGGCATTTTCTTTGGGCCACGCACGTTTGAAAGGTCGCGAATGAACGCCCCCGAACCCGCTGTCACCTCCCCCATGCCCCACGTCATGAACACCTATGGGCGTCTGCCCGTGGCGCTGTCGCATGGACAGGGCTGCTGGTTGTGGGACACCGAGGGGCGACGCTACCTCGACGCGCTGGCCGGCATCGCCGTCAACACCTTAGGCCATGGCCACGCCAAGCTCGTGCCGGCCTTGCAAGACCAGGTCGCCAAACTGATCCACAGCTCGAATTACTACGAGGTGCCGCTGCAAGAGCAACTCGC
>JANMMH010000531.1:0-6904 GCA_031373055.1 Rubrivivax sp.
GACGGCAAACTGCGGATGAACGACGACGGCACGCTGCCGCTGGACGCGAAAGGCATTGAAGCCACGGGCTTCACACGCAACTGGTGGCTGGGGCTGGCCATGCTGCACACCGTGTTCGCGCGTGAACACAACGCCGTGTGCGACATGCTCAAGGCCGCCTACCCGAAGTGGGACGACAAGCGCCTCTTCAACGTCGCGCGTCTCATCAACGCGGCGGTGATGGCCAAGATCCACACGATTGAGTGGACGCCCGCGATCCTGCCCAACCCGGCCCTGAACGCCGGTTTGAACATGAACTGGTACGGCGGCATCACCAACCTGCTGCGCAAGGGCAAAGACCGCAAGACGCTGGCCGAGATCAAGGTGCGCAACCCCGAGATGGGTGGCGTGGTGGGCAACCCCATCGACAAGCATGGCCGCGACTTTGGCCTGACCGAAGAGTTTGTCGAGGTCTACCGGTTGCATTCGCTCTTGCCGGAAACGCTAACGTTCAAGAAGAGTGGCAGTCTCGAACCCTTGGAAACCGTGCCCTTCCACGCCACGCGCCAGTCGGGCTCGGCCAAGGTCACCAAGCGCCACGCCATGGCCGACCTCTTCTACTCCTTCGGCACGGCGCACCCGGGCGCGCTGGTGTTGAACAACTACCCGCGTTTCATGCAAGAGCTCAGCATCCCCGGCAACCCCTTCTTCGACATGGGCACGGTGGACATCGTGCGCGCCCGCGAGCGTGGCGTGCCGCGCTACAACGAGTTCCGCCGCCAGCTCGGCCTCAACCCCATCACGCGCTTTGAAGACTTGAGCGACGACGTGCTTGAGGTGGCCAAGCTCAAGGCCGTCTACGGCCCCGACCCCGCCGACGTCGAAAAACTCGACCTCATGATCGGCACCCTGGCCGAAGGCCACCGCCCCACCGGCTTTGGCTTCGGCGAGACGATGTTTCAGATCTTCATCTTGAACGCCACGCGGCGCTTGCAGGCCGATGGTTTCTACACCGACAGCTTCAACGCCGAGACCTACACGCCAGAAGGTTTACGCTGGATCGACGCCGCCGACTTCAAGACGGTCCTGCTGCGCCATTACCCCGAACTTGCCAGCACCGGCCTGGCCAACATCCGCAACGCCTTCGAGCCCTGGGACCCAGAAGCCGAGCTCACACCCGAGCGCCACCCACTGCGCGCCTTCGACCCCGAGCTCGAAGTCGACCCCTGGCGCGGCGACGCCCATCGCCACCAGAGCGTGGGAGCCAAATAATGGACAAGCTGATGGGCGTCATCAACGCCGTGCGTTGGTTCTTCCGCCGCTGGTTCTGGAACGGGCTGGCCTGGATCAAGATGGCGGCGAACAAGCCGCTGGACATCCCGCTGCCGCCGGACTCGCAGCCGCAGATCACGCCGATGCCGCTGGCGCAAGCCGTGCCCGAGCTGCCGATTGCCAACGTCCTGGTGTGCCCACCTGATGCGATCCCCGCCGACGAAGTGGCCAAGTCCAAACAAGTCGTCTACACCTTGCAGCTTTGGCTCTACAAGCACTATTCGCCGATGCAAGCGGGCTTGCCTCAGATAGATGCCGACGCGCAAACGGCCCTCAAGCGCGCCTTCACGTGGCTGCACCGCAGCAAGTACCCCGCGCCTGAATTGCCGGCCGAGTTTCTGGGCAGCCCCGACCTGGGCGCGCTGGCTGTGCGTGGGCCCTTCGCCTGCTACACGACGCTAGAGAGCGACGGCGTCTACCAGTGGGACGTCAGCAGCCTGTCGGACTATGAGCACCACGCCGGCCTGCACAAGCTCGGTGCCAAAGTGCGCTTTCGCGTGGAGCCCACACAGCGGGCGCTGATCGCGTTCGAGATCAGCACCGAGCTCGGCGTGGCCCACCCGGGTGACGGGACTTGGGAGCTTTCAAAGAAGATCGCACTGTGCGCTGTCAGCACCCATCTGTCGTTGGTGCGGCACTTCAACTGGGTGCATCTGGCCGGCGGCGCGCACCTGGCCATCGCCTCGCGCAATCACCTGCCCGCCACGCACCCGCTGTGCCGGCTGATGTGGCCCTACTACTACGGAACGCAGCAAAGCAACGACATCGTCACGCGCGGCCAAATGGTGCGCGGCGGCGACTTCGAGACCACCTTCAGCTTGACCTTCGAGGGCATGTGTAAGCTCTTCGGCGACACGTACCTTGAGTACCCCTTTGTCGTCAACGACCCCGAGGCCGACGCGCGGCAGCGGCGCCTGCGCGAAGGCGGCTTCGACACGCCTTCGCAAGACAACTTGGAGGCACTGTTCGAGTTGATGCACAAGCATGCGCTGGATTACTTAAGCGCCTACTACCGCGACACGCCCGCCAGCACGGCCACGGACGCGATCAAGAGCGACGCAGTCGTGCTCGACTGGCTGGACGCCCTCAATGCGCTCATCCCCAATGGCGTGGGCGTCACGCGCGACAACGTCACCCTGCAAAGCCTGGCGCGGCTGGTCGCGCGCTTCATCTACTTAGCCACGGTGCAGCACGAGCTCATGGGCAGCTACTTGTGGAACTACCAACTGTGGACGCAGCGCCAGCCCGTACGCGTGTACCGCAGCGGCGAGCGCGAGCCGCTGGACGTCTACCAGCGCCTGGTCAACGCTAACTACAACCTGAACGTGACAAGGCGCGCGCTGATGTGCGACTTTGGCTACCTCGCCCTCGACGCCCCAGGGCGCGACGCGATGGCCAAGTTCGAGCGTGGGCTCAAAGAGCTGCAAGCCGAGATCGAAGCACAGCCCTGGGCAGTGTGGAAGATGGCGCCGGCGGCGTTGAAGGTGAACATCAATGCATAAGCCGCTGCGCAGCACCTGGAGCTCCCATGCGTAAAACCACCTTTCGTTTGCTCATCATCGCGGTCGTGCTGGTCCTGGGCTACCAGCTCTGGAGCCACCGCTTCGGCGTGCCCGAAGAGTTCCACAGCGACGAGTCGCACTTCAAATACGGCTCGATCGGTGCCGACCACCCGCTGGCGCGCGCGCCGCTGCCGTACTGGCTCTGGAAGGTGCTGCCGGAGGTTTTTCCGCCGTCCACGGCCATGCCCAAAACCGTGGCGCCGCTGGACCCGGCCAAGAGCCTCACAGCCTTCGGCCTGGTCGTCGAAGACAGCATCGACACGCCCATCGGCGGCACGCAGCCGGCCTTTGAGCGGCCCATCGGGTTTTCCAAGCGCCGCGTTTTCGGCCTGGACATGGTCGGCATGAACTGCGCCTTCTGCCATCTCACCAGCGTGCGCACCGAGCCCAGCTCCAAACCAACCCTGGTGCTCGGCGGCACGGGCAACACCGTAGACATCGAACGTTATTTTCTTTTCATGTTCGCCACGCTGGATGCCAAGACTTTGAAGGCCGACGTCGTGATGGAGGCGGTGGACAAAGAGCTGGTGCGCCAGAAACAGACGTTGAATTTCGTCGAGCGCTTGCTCTACCGCTACGTCTTCATCCCCGTCATTCCGATGGTGTTGAACAAGCTCGAAGTGGAGGCTTTCGACTTCATCTCGGTGCACAGCCCCACGCGCTTGCCCAACTTTGGCCCGGGGCGTGTCGACACCTGGTCGCTCTACAAGCGCCTCTTCGTCAACCCACCGCAGCGCGACGGCATTCCGGGCATCGTCGACTTCCCGGCGATCTGGAACCAGAAGGCGCGTGTGGGCATGCGCATGCACTGGGACGGCAACACCGACGTGCTGCAAGAGCGCAACATCGTCTCGGCGCTGGCGCTCATCGGCGCGCGGCTGGACTACCTGGACTACCCGCGCCTGATGCGTGTCTCGAACTGGAGTGAAGGCCTGTTGCCACCGCGTTATGAAGACCTGATGCCGGCCAATCTGCGGGGTGCCAACAAGCCCGCGATCCAGAGCGAGCTCGCTGCACGCGGCGCCGTGATCTTCAAGAACGAATGCGCCAACTGCCACGCCGCCGACGGCACGCGGGTCGGCCGCGTCGAGCCCATCACCGGCGTGGGCACCGACCCGCACCGCATCCCCGACTTCACGCCCGAGCTCGCCGACAGCCTCAACACCCTGGGCACCGACGTCTGGAAGCTGCGCAACTTCAAGCCGCAAGTCGGCTACGTCAACAACCTGCTCGACGGCATCTGGCTGCGCGCGCCCTACCTGCACAACGGCTCGGTGCCCACGCTGCGCGATCTGCTCGCTGAACCCGACAAGCGGCCCAAGAAGTTCTGCCGCGGTGACAACGTCTACGACTGGAAGAACGTCGGCTTCGTCTCGGCGCTGGATGCCCAAGGCGGCTGCGGAAAGAACTTCGTCTACGACACCACGCAGGCCGACAACGGCAAAGGCGACGTACCCGGTGTGCCCATCAGGGGCCAAGGCAACGGCAACGGCGGCCACCTCTACGGCACGTGGTTGGCGGACGGGGAGAAGGAAGCGTTGTTGGAGTTTTTGAAGACGTTGTAGGGTGGTGAGGCTTTAGCGTGCTTCACCCGAGGGCGCTTGACGCCGCGTCACGCCGTTGGATCGAACCGTGCCAGCCGTGACGTGAGATCAGCGCGCAGCTCGGGTAAATCGTCGAGCACGGTGCGATAGATGGTCTCGTCATCAATCCCGTCATAGCCGTGGATGATTCGGTTGCGTAGCCCGATGGCCATTCGACTGGCCGGGACGTCACGACCTATCGACGCGTCTTCGCGCAGCAGCCGGGCACAGGCCTCGCCCAAGATCTCAAGCTGCCGCTCAACGCCTGAGCGCAGCAGCAAATTTGCTTCGTAGGCGGCGAGGTCGTGGCCGGCAATGAAACCCATGGCTGCGTCGGTGGCAGCGATGGCGTCGAACAGCAGCTTGGGTCGGCGCTCAGCCATAAATCGACCGGCGCGACTTCTCAACCTCAGCGGCGAAGTAGGGGTTTCGGATGTAGCGAGGGTCGGCCAGATCGACACGCGCACCGAGCATCGACTCCAATGTCTCGGCCAACTCAAGCAGGCGCTTTGCACGTGAACCCTGCGCGAGTGGATCGAGCTGGACCAGAAAGTCGTAGTCGCTGCGCGCGGCATCGAACTGGCCGTTGGCGGCCGAGCCAAAGAGCTCCAGCCGTGCCACGCCCAAGCGTGCGCAAAGAGGCGCGATGTCCGGCAAGCGGGACTCAAGCGCGGCGGGAAGGGCGATGGCGGACATGCTCGAATTATCGGCCTGCCAGACCGCAGCCAGCGGTCAGGGCCCAGCGGTCTGGCTTGCCAGCCGCCCGGCTGCCCACCACGCTGCAAGTGCGCCTCGCGACGCGCAGTGGCCGCCGATCCTGCGCCAGCGTGGCCAGCAGCACGTAGGCGTGGTGCACAAAGACCAGCCGTTGCGCCGCCGATCGCGATCAAACGAGCGAGTGGCGGCCGGTGGGCTGGGCCTCTATCCGCGGCGGCAGGGTCTGCCTGAGCATCGGTCTGAATCGGCGCATCCCGCGCATCACGATGTCGTCGACAGCCGGGCGATCCAACCTGGACCGGCAGGGGCGGAAGCCCTTGAAGCCAGGCAGCTCGGGGCCATCGCAAGATGGTAGGAAGTGCAGGTGTCGCTGAGGACATTCATCTGTTGCGTGGGCTGGCGTCCGCGTCGCTAACGTTCATGCTGTACGGCCTTGGGACGCAGCCGCCTTGACTTTCATCAAGGTGGCCACGCCGGCGCGCACGCAAGCTGCGGCCATGAACAGTGTGCAGGCCAACATACTGCCCGGGCCGGGCGTGCGCCCCGGTTCGGCGCAGGCCTGGGCTGCGGCCACGCGCCCGCGCTCGCTGGCGGTGGCGCTTAGCCCCGTGCTCGTGGGCGCCACGCTGGGCTTCGTGCGTACCGGTGCCGTTGACTGGCACGCGGCGCTGCTGGTGCTGGGCGCGGCGCTGCTGATGCAGCTCGTCACCAACCTGCAAAACGATGTCGGCTACACGCTGCGCGGTGGCGAGCGTGGCGGCGGGCAGGGTGTGGCGCGCACCGGCCTGCCGCGCGCCACGGCGCAGGGCTGGCTCGGCGTGGGCCAGGTGCGTGGTGCCATCGTCGCCGCCGCCTTGCTGGCCACCGCACTTGGGTTGATGTTGGTGGCGCATCGCGGCTGGCCCGTGCTGGCCATCGGCGTGGCGTCGCTTACTGCCGCGTTGGCCTACATGGGTGGGCCGCGGCCCATCGCGTACACCGCTCTTGGCGAGCTCACGGTCTTCGTCTTCTTCGGGCTGGTGGCGGTGATGGGCACCGACTGGGTGCTCACGGGCAGCGTCGGCGTCGTCACGCTCTTGGCGGCGCTCGCCATCGGCGGCCTGGCGGCAGCGGCGCTGGCCGTCAACAACCACCGCGACATTGCGCACGACCGCGCGGTCGGGCGGCGCACGTTTGCGGTGAGTTTTGGCGAGCGCGCGTCGTGCCAGCTCTACACCGGCTTGCTGTCGGCACCCTTCGCGCTGCTGCCTGTCATGGCTTGGGCGGCAGCCGCGCCCGCCTTCTTGTTGCCTTTGCTGCTGGCGCCCGCAGCGTGGCGGCTGCGCCGGGACTTCGTGGTCAGCGCCGGTGGTCTGGCGTTGAACGCGGTGCTCTTTCGCACCTTCAAGCTTGAGCTGTGGTTTGCCGCGATCTTGTCGGCAGCTGCACTAACGTCCAAAGTGTGGGGCTGATGACTGCCGACCTGCGCCGCCGCGCGCTTCTGCATACGCTGCTGGCTGGCGCCTGGCCGATGGCGCAGGCGCAGGTCAAGACCTTCCCCGAACGCACGGTGCGCCTGGTCGTGCCCTATTCGGTGGGCGTCGGCCCCGACGTGGTGGCGCGCAGCGTGGCGCAGCAGCTGGCGGCGTTGTGGGGCCAGACTGTGCTCGTCGACAACAAGCCCGGCGCTTCGGGCATCGTTGCCTTTGGCGACGTGCGGCGCACGCCGGCCGATGGTCACACGCTCTACCT
>JANMMH010000553.1:0-2103 GCA_031373055.1 Rubrivivax sp.
CCACGGCGTCCATCGAAAGCGGGCGCGGTACGCTACGCGCCATGAACGCCTTCACCGCCCAAATCCACTGGCAGCGCCAAGGCGCGGTCTTCACCGACAAACGCTACAGCCGTGGCCACCTGTGGCACTTTGACGGCGGCATCAGCGTGCCGGGCTCGTCGTCGCCGCATTCGGTCAAGCTGCCCTTTTCGGTGGCCGAGGCGGTCGACCCCGAAGAGGCCTTCGTGGCGTCGATTTCAAGCTGCCACATGCTGTGGTTTCTGGACATCGCCGCACGCGCCGGCTGGGTCGTCGACGACTACCTTGACGACGCCGCCGGCGTGATGACACCCAACGCCCAAGGCCGCCTGTGGGTCAGCCAAGTGACGCTGCGGCCGGCCGTGCGTTTTGTGGGCAGTACGCTGCCCGACGCCACCGAGATATCGCGCCTGCATCACGCCGCGCACGACGAGTGTTTCATCGCCAACTCGGTGCGCAGTGAGGTGCGTGTCGAGCCTGTGTTGTAAGCCTGTGTCTTTAGCCTGATCGCACCTTAGACAACCGAAAGACTTGCATGACGAACCTGCGCCCGATGACCGACCCTGAGTACAGCACGTGGCTCGCCCACGTGATTCCGGCCTACGCCGCGGACAAGGTTTCGTCCGGCCAGTGGCCCGCAGAAGAGTCAGTGGAGCGGTCGAAGAAGGAGTACGCCGAGTTGCTCCCGCAGGGTCGTGAAACGCCGGACAACCACCTCTTCACGATCGTTGACACCGAGTCTGCGGCGGTGGGTGTACTGTGGTTCGCCGAGAAGACGAAATTTGGCGCACGCATCGCCTATGTCTACGACGTCGAAGTAAGCCCCGAGCGTCAGCGGCAAGGCCATGCCCAGCGCGCATTCGCCGCCCTCGAAGACGAGGTCCGCAGGCTGGGTTTGTCAGGCATCGCCTTGCACGTCTTTGGCCACAGCACAGCTGCCCGCGCGCTGTACGCCAAACTCGGCTACGAGCCCACCAACATCAGCTTGTTCAAACCCGTGATGCGCACCGACGGCTAAGCATTCCGCCCAGCGGTGAACCAAGGGCGCGATGCACCTGCCCTCAAGTTCGCCACGCCGCGGCTACCCGCCGCGTTCCAATGAGTTCAACCCAACCATGTACCTGCCCAAACACTTCGAAGAAACCGACCCCACCCGGCTGCACGCCTTCATCAAAGCGCACGCGCTGGGCCTGTTGATAACGACCGATGTGAGCGGGGTTGTCGCCAACCCGATTCCGTTCTTGTTGCAGCCCGAACGCGGTGAGCACGGCACGCTGATTGGCCATGTCGCGCGCGCCAACCCGGTCTGGCGCGAGACGACGCCAGGCAGCGAAGCGCTGGTGGTGTTTCAGGGCGAGCAGGCCTACATCAGCCCCGGCTGGTATGAGAGCAAAAAGGAACACGGCAAGGTGGTGCCGACCTGGAACTACGCCACCGTGCAAGCGCGCGGCGTGCTGCAAGTGCATGACGACCGCGAGGCTGTGCGCCGTGTGGTCCATGCCTTGACGACGCGCCATGAAGCCACCCAAGCCGCGCCCTGGGCCATGGCCGACGCGCCGGCGGACTACATCGACCAGATGCTCGGCATGATCGTCGCCATCGAGCTGCCCATCCGCACGCTGGTAGGCAAGATGAAGCTCAGCCAGAACCGTGGGCGGGCCGATCGTTTGGGCGTCGAGGCGGGGCTCGCGGCGATGGGGGACATGGCGGCGGCGATGCGCGGGCAGCGCGAGAAGGGGTAGGGCTGGCGCCCTTCGCCGAGTTGCCATCGATCGCTCAAGGTCTCGCCATTTGGGGTGAGCGCTGGCCGGTGTCGAGTCGGCTTGGATGCGCCCCGGCAGCAAAGCCGAGACCGCTCAGGCCAGTGCGGGCGCGAGTGTCGGTCGGGAATACCGACTTCCCTCCAGCGATTCGCCCTGGCGTCGCGCGCTGACTGCCCGCACCGGCCTGAGCGGCCTCGGCTTTGCGGCGACAGGGTTGGCGTATCCACGAGTTGGCGCGCCACGGCTGGTGGTTGCGAGGCCGTGCCCGGCTGGGTGCCGGGGTGAGTATGCGCAGCCGAGCAGCGCAAGCGATGGGGTCGGC
>JANMMH010000569.1:0-2646 GCA_031373055.1 Rubrivivax sp.
TTGATTCTGCGCAGCCACGGCCGGGCCAACCCGCCGAATAAGGGCACCGTCACCATGCAGTCCCGGCCTTCGAGTGCGGCCCAACAATGGCGCACCGAAAATCTAGAAGGCCCGCACCATGATGTCGCCCACCCCGTTCATAGCACCCGCGCGATTTGATGACCCTGCCGCTGCATTCGCGCAAGTGCGCGCGATTTACGAGCAAAGCACCGTCCACCTGCGCGGCATGCTGCAGCGCTTCGTCGCCGGCGAGACCTTGCCGCAGCGCGTGCGTGCGTGTTACCCCTTCGTGCGCGTGCAAACCCCCCCCGTGGCGCGCGCCGACTGGCGCTTGAGCTAGGGCTTTGTGGCCGGGCCCGGCCACTACGAGACCACGCTGACCCGGCCCGACCTCTTTGCCGACTACTACACCGAACAGTTCCGTCTGCTCTTGCGCAACCACGGTGTGTCGATCGAAGTCGGCACCAGTGCGCAGCCCATCCCCGTGCACTTTTCCTTCGCCGAGCATGACCACGTGGAGGGCTCGCTGACGGTTGACCGGCGCCTGCTGATGCGCGACCAGTTCGACCTGCCCGACCTCGCCGCGATGGACGACGGCATCGCCAACGGGACCCACGAGCCTGGCCCCGGCGAGGCGCAGCCGCTGGCCCTGTTCACCGCGCCGCGCGTGGACTACTCGCTGCACCGCCTGCGCCACTACACCGGCACCGCGCCCGAGTTCTTCCAGAACTTCGTGCTTTTCACCAACTACCAGTTCTACATCGACGAATTCATCAAGCTCGGCCACGCCACGATGCAAGACGCCACCAGCGGCTACAACGCCTTCGTCGAGCCGGGCAATGTGGTGACGCGCCGTGTCGGCCTGCCCGCAGAAAGCGTTGACGGCCTGGGCAGCGCGCCGCCACGCCTGCCGCAAATGCCGGCCTACCACCTCATGCGCTCGGACGGCGCCGGCATCACCATGGTCAACATCGGCGTCGGCCCGGCCAACGCCAAGACGATCACCGACCACATCGCCGTGCTGCGCCCGCATGCCTGGTTGATGCTCGGCCACTGCGCCGGACTGCGCAATACGCAGCAGCTGGGCGACTACGTGCTGGCCCACGGCTACGTGCGTGAAGACCATGTGCTCGACGAAGACTTGCCGCTGTGGGTGCCGATCCCGCCGCTGGCCGAGGTGCAGCAAGCACTTGAGCAGGCGGTGGCCGAAGTCACCCAGCTGCAAGGCTACGAGCTGAAGAAAATCATGCGCACAGGCACGGTGGCCAGCACCGACAACCGCAACTGGGAGCTGCTGCCCTCGCGCAATACCCTGAGCACGCCCGACCGGCGCTTCTCGCAAAGCCGCGCGGTGGCGCTGGACATGGAAAGCGCCACCATCGCCGCCAACGGCTTTCGCTTTCGTGTGCCCTACGGTACTTTGTTATGCGTGAGCGACAAGCCGCTGCACGGCGAGATCAAACTGCCCGGCATGGCCAACCACTTCTACCGCGAGCGGGTGGACCAGCACCTGCGCATCGGCATGCGCGCGGTCGAACTCTTGCGCCAGGAAAGGCCCGGCCAGTTGCACAGCCGCAAGCTGCGCAGCTTCGCCGAAGTGGCGTTCCAGTAGCCTAGATCGGGCGGGCACGGCGCACTCGCAACTGCTCTTGTGCGCGCGCTCCCGAGCGGCTAGTCTGGCCTGACACATCAGTTCACGGCCGTGCGCCGATTCGGGCGCGGCAAGGAGACCAAGTCATGCCAAGCCCAGCCTCTTCCGGCATCGCCGCCATTCGTACGCTCGCATTCGTCGGGCCGGCGGCTGCCGGAAAGACCATGCTCTGCGAAGCCTTGCTGCACCGGTCCGGGGTGCTCAAGGTCATGGGTACCCTGGAGCGCGGAACGACCGTCAGTGACTTTGACCCGCTGGAGCGGCGCATGCAGCACTCGCTGAACGCCAGCGTGATGCACCTTGAACATGCCGCCACGCGCGTGCATTTCATCGACACCCCCGGTGGCGCCGACTTCCTGGGCCAATCGCTGCCTGCACTTGAAGCGGTGGAGACAGCCGCCGTGCTCATCAACGCCGTCACCGGCATCGAGCCCATGGCCGTGCGCATGATGGAGTACGCGGCTTCAAGGCACATGGACCGGCTCATCGTCGTCAACAAGATCGACGCTGCGGGCGTCGACCTGGCCGCGCTGCTGGCGCAGATCCAGGCCACCTTTGGCAAAGAGTGCCTGCCGCTGAACCTGCCCGATGCCGGTGGCAGCAAGGTCGTCGACTGCTTTTTCAACCGCGAAGGCCACAGCGACTTCGGCTCGGTCGACGCCGCCCACCGCGCACTGGTGGAGCAGGTGGTAGAGGTCGACGCCGCGTTCGTTGACCGTTATTTGAACGACGGCGATGTCGACGCCAACGAGCTGCATGCGCCGCTGGAGCAGGCGCTGCGCGAGGGCCACTTGATCCCGGTGTGTTTTGTCTCAGCCCGCAGCGGCGCCGGTGTGGCCGAGCTGCTGGACATCATCCACAAGCTGCTGCCGCACCCGGGCGAAGGCAACCCGCCGGCCTTCCTGCGCGGCGCGGGCGCGGCGGCCGTGCCGGTGCAGGCCCTGCCCGACCCGGCCCTGCATGTGCTGGCCCATGTGTTCAAGGTGACGGTCGAC
>JANMMH010000611.1:0-5804 GCA_031373055.1 Rubrivivax sp.
TTGATCTTGCTGAAGGTCTCGAAGCCCCAACGCCCGTGGTAGTGGCCCATGCCCGAGGCGCCCACACCGCCAAAGGGCAGGCCGTCTTGGGCGATGTGCAGCAGCGTGTCGTTCACCGTGACGCCGCCGGCATGGGTGTGCTGTAGCGCGTGCGCGGTGCGCTCGCTGTCATGGTCAAACCAATACAGCGCCAGCGGCCGTGCGCGGGCATTGATGAAGGCCAGCGCTTCGTCGGCGCGGTCGTAGGGCACCAGAGGTAGCAGCGGGCCAAAGAGCTCGTCCTGCATCGCGGGTCCGCTGCCTTGCGCGTCGACGATGAGGTGCGGCGCCAGGCGATGTTTGGCGTCGTCACGCGCGCCGCCGCTGAAGAGGCACTCTACGCGTTGGCCCTGGTCGGCCGACTGTTGCAGCAAGCCTGTGAGCCGCGCGTATTGGCGTGGGTTGATGACGCTGCAGTAGTGCGCCGCTGCCAGCCCCTCGCCGTACGTGCGCGCCACCATCTCGCGCGCCGCAGTGATGAAGGCGTCGACCTCGCCGCGTGGCAGCAGCACGTAGTCCGGCGCGATGCAGGTCTGCCCGGCGTTGATCAACTTGCCCACCATGATGCGTTCAACGGCATGCGCTACGGGGTAGCCCGGCGTGATGACGGCAGGCGACTTGCCGCCGAGTTCCAGCGTCACCGGCGTGAGGTTCGCCGCCGCTGCTGCCATCACCTTGCGCCCGATCATCGTGCTGCCGGTGAAGAGCAAATGATCCAGCGGCAGCGCACTGAATTGCGCCGCGACCTCGGGGCCGCCCGTCACCACCTGCACTTCATCGGCGGAGAAATGCTGCGCCACCAGCTTGGCGAAAAGCTCGCTGAACGTCGGCGTGAACTCCGACATCTTGATAAGCACGCGGTTGCCCGCCACCAGTGCCGCCGCCAGCGGGCCCACGGCGAGAAAGAGCGGGTAGTTCCACGGCACGATGATGCCCACCACACCCAGCGGCTGCGGCAACAGTTGCGCGCGCGCCGGCAAGAACCATTTGCCCACCGGGCCACGGCGCGGCTTCATCCAGGCGCGGCCATGACGCAGCGCGTCTTTCACGCCGGCCAGGCTGGGGAAGACCTCGGCCAGCTCGGTCTCGATCGGCGGGCGCCCGCCGAAGTCGGCGTCGATGGCGCTGGCGATCGCGGCCTCATGCGTGCCAAGCAACAGGCGCAGCCGCTTGAGCCTGTCGGCGCGCTCGGGCCAGCTTGGGTACGGCGCGGCCAGCGCGGCCTGGCGCTGGCGTTCGAACATCTGGTGCAACTCGGCGGGGGCGTCGTCAGGTTTCATGCTGCAGTCCTTCATAGTGATCGCGGCTCACATGCCCGCGTAGTTCGGCCCGCCGCCACCTTCGGGCGTGACCCAGACGATGTTCTGCGTCGGGTCTTTGATGTCGCAGGTCTTGCAGTGCACGCAATTCTGCGCGTTGATCACCAGGCGCTCGGCGCCGTCATCGGCTTTCACGAATTCATACACGCCCGCCGGGCAGTAGCGGCTTTCGGGCCCGGCGTAGCGCGCCAGGTTGATGGCCACGGGCACGCTGGCGTCTTTCAGCGTCAGGTGCGCGGGCTGGTTCTCTTCGTGGTTGGTGCTGCTGATGAACACGGAAGAGAGCCGATCGAACGTGATCACGCCGTCGGGCTTGGGGTAGTGCACGGGCTCCACCTGCGCGGCGGCATGCAGCCGCTCGTGGTCTGCGAGCGTGCGGTGGATGGTCCACGGCGGGCTCTTCAGCCCGAGCTTGGGCAGCAGCCATTGCTCGATGCCCGTCATCAGCGTGCCCACCGTGTTGCCTTGTTTGAACCACTGCTTGAAGTTGCGGCTTAGGTTCAACTCGTCATAGAGCCAGCTGGCTTTGAAGGCGTCGGGGTAGCTGCTCAACTCATCGTGGCTGCGCCCGGCCTTCAGCGCCGCCGCCGCAGCCTCGGCCGTCAACATGCCGGTCTTCATTGCCGCATGGCTGCCCTTGATGCGCGCGGCATTCAGCGTGCCAGCGTCGCAGCCTACCAGCGCGCCGCCCGGGAACACGAGCTTGGGCAGCGACAACAAGCCCCCGGCGGTGATGGCGCGCGCGCCGTAGCCGATGCGCTTGCCGCCTTCGATGTGCGCGCGAATCGCAGGGTGCGTTTTCCAGCGCTGCATTTCTTCAAACGGGCTCATCCACGGGTTCTGGTAGTCCAGCCCGGTGACGAAACCCAGCGTGACCTTGTTGCCTTCGAGGTGGTAGAGAAACCCGCCGCCGTAGCTGTGCTCGTCCATCGGCCAGCCGGCGGTGTGCACCACCAGCCCGGGCTTGGCTTGCGCGGCGGGCACTTCCCACAGCTCTTTGATGCCGAGCGCGTAACTCTGCGGGTCGCGTCCTGCGTCGAGCTTGAAGCGACTGATCAACTGCTTGCCCAGGTGGCCACGCGCGCCCTCGGCGAATACCGTGTACTTGGCCGTTAGCTCCATGCCGAGTTGAAAGCCGCCGTGCGGCTCGCCGTCTTTGCCGATGCCAAGGTTGCCCGTGGCCACACCGCGCACGCCGCCGTGTTCGTCGTACAGCACTTCGGCGGCAGTGAAGCCGGGGAAGATCTCCACGCCCAGCGCTTCGGCCTGCTCGGCCAGCCACTTGCACACGGCGCCCAGGCTGATGACGTAATTGCCTTCGTTGTGGAAGCACTGCGGCACCAGGGCGACTGGCACTTTGCGCGCACTCTTGGCGTTAAGAAACAGCACCTCGTCGGCGGTCACGGCCTGGTGCAGTGGTGCGCCGCGTTCTTTCCAGTCGGGGAACAACTCGGTGATGGCCCGCGGGTCCATCACCGCGCCCGAGACGATGTGCGCGCCGGGCTCGGAACCCTTTTCGAGCACCACCACCGAGAGCGCTGGATCGATCTGTTTGAGACGGATGGCGGTGGCCAAGCCGCCAGGTCCGCCGCCGACGATGACGACGTCGTAGTCCATCGTTTCGCGCGGCCCGTAGGTGCTCAAGATCTGTTGCGGCGTCATCGGTTCATCACTTTCACAAGGGGTGTCTTTGGGGCTTGTTTGCACCTTGAATTCTATGGGTGCGTGCTATCGTGCCCCGGCACATCCAACCAAGGGCGGGACATGGGTTACGACATCGATCTTTCAGGCCGCGTGGCCTTCGTGACAGGCGCTTCCAGCGGCTTGGGCGCGCAGTTCGCGCGCGTGCTCTCGCGCTCGGGTGCGGGTGTCGTGTTGGCGGCGCGGCGCATGGAACGGCTCAAGGCCTTGCGCGCCGAGCTGGAAGCCGAAGGCGGCGACGCGCATGTGGTGGAGCTCGACGTCACCAGCCCCACCAGCATCCGCGCCGCAGTGGCGCATGCCGAGACCGAAATGGGCGCCATCGACATCCTCGTCAACAACTCCGGCGTAGGCTCGACGCAAAAGTTGGTGGACGTCACGCCGGATGACTTCGACTACGTCATGGGCACCAACACACGCGGCGCATTTTTTGTCGCGCAAGAAGTTGCCAAACGCATGATCGCGCGCAGCAAAGGCACGGCGCCAGGCACCTTTACCGGCGGGCGAATCGTCAACGTCGCCTCGGTGGCGGGGCTGCGGGTGCTCGGGCAGATCGGCGTGTACGCCATGAGCAAGGCCGCCGTGATCCACATGACCAAGGCCATGGCGCTGGAGTGGGGCCGCTTTGGCATCAATGTCAACGCGCTGTGCCCGGGCTACATCGACACCGAAATCAACCACCACCATTGGCAAACGGACGCTGGCCAAAAGCTCGTGCAAACGCTGCCACGCAAGCGCGTGGGCAAGCCCGAAGACCTGGACGCCGTGCTCATGATGCTGTGCGCCAACCAGAGCCACTTTGTCAACGGCGCGGTGATCGCGGCCGACGACGGCTACGGCGTTTGAGCGCGGTGCGCTGACGATGAGGGCCTTGTCACCGCTGGAAGCACGCGTGCTTGGCGTGTTGGTCGAAAAGCAGCACACCGTGCCCGACAGCTACCCGCTGTCGCTCAACACACTCGTGCTGGGCTGCAACCAGAAGACGGCGCGCTCGCCCGTCATCGAGACCAGTGACGCCGAAGTGCAGCTGGCCCTGGACGGCCTCAAGTCCCTGTCGCTAACGTTTGAAGGCAGCGGCAGCCGCGTCGTCAAGTACGAGCACAACATGGCGCGTGTGCTGGGCCTGCCGGGTGCCAGCGTGGCCATCCTCACCGTGCTGATGCTGCGCGGGCCGCAGACGACGGCCGAACTGCGTGTCAATTGTGAACGCCTGCACCGCTTTGCCGACCTCTCGTCGGTGGAGGGTTTCCTCGACGAGCTGGCCAGCAAGGCCACGCCGATGGTGGTGAAGCTGCCGCGCGCACCCGGTGCACGCGAGGCGCGCTGGGCGCACTTGCTGTGCGGTGACGTGCCACCTGAGTGGCTGGTCGCGGTGGCAGGCGCTGCAGGTGATGGCGGCGGCTTCAGCATGAGCCTGGGTGAAGTGGCCGCGCTCAAGGTCGAACAAACGCGCATGGCCGCTGAGCTTGCGGGCTTGCGCGAGCTCGTACACCGCATGGCCGCCGAGCTCGGCATCAAGGTCGAAGGAGTTTGACGATGCGCTTCATCGTGCCTGAACAGAAGCTGTTGACCCATGAGATGGTGATCCCCATCCGCTGGGGCGACATGGACGCCATGGGCCATGTCAACAACGCCGTCTACCTGCGCTACTTTGAGATCGCGCGGCTGGAGTGGCTCTACAAGATCGGCGCGCCGCCCGACCCCACACGCGGCAGCGGGCCGATCATCGTCAACGCCTTTTGCAACTACCTCCGCCAGCTTGAATTCCCTGGCGACTTGCTGGCGCGCCACTATGTCGCCAACCCCGGGCGTTCAAGCTTCGACACCTTCATCACGCTGGAGCGGGTGGACCAACCCGGAGTGCCCTATGCCGAAGGCGGCTCCACCACCGTGTGGACCGACTACGCCGCGCAGAAGTCGGCGCCGCTGCCCGACTGGTTGCGTGCCTTGGTCACGGAGCCTGCATGAACGCTGTCGCCAGCTGCCTGCAAGACTTTCTCGACCAGTGTCGTGAGCTCACTGGCGAGCAGCAGTCCGGGCCGCAGTGCGTGCGTGCCGCGCTGCCGCTGATGCAACGCCTGTTGCCCCAAGTCGGCGCTGCGCTCGGCCCCGCACATCGCCGAAGCGACCCCGCGCACTACACGCGCAACGCCGTCTTGATCGAGCCCAACCTGTCGCTTTACGCCCTGGTGTGGCTGCCCGGGCAATGGACGCCCGTGCACGACCACGGCAGCTGGGGCGTCGTGGGCATCGTCGAAGGCGTGCTGCATGAGCGCGCCTACCTGCGCCCCGACGCGCTGGCCGGCTGCGACACGGGCATCGTCATGAGCGAAGGCGGCACGGTGGCGCTGAGCCCCGGCAGCGTGAGCAGCTTCGTGCCCAACCCCGACCATATCCACGTCACCGGCGTGCCCGCCGACGCCGAACCTGCGCTAACGCTGCACTTGTACGGTCGCAACATGGAAAGCTTCCACATCTACGACCTGGAAGCCGGCACGCGCAAGCATGTGCGGGTGGCGCATAACGAGAGCTGAGCCTGTGATCTTGCGCTGCTCAAAGCAGCGCGTACGTGGTGGTGGCGTGTGCGCACAAGCGCCCGTCGGGCGTGCTGATCTCGATCTCGCCAAAGACGAGGCTCTTGCCCTTGCGAAGGATGCGGCAGCTGATGTGCACTTCACCCGCATCGGCCGGCACCGGGCGCATGAAGCTTGTTTGCAATTGCACCGTGGTCATCGGCCGAAAGCC
>JANMMH010000630.1:0-6592 GCA_031373055.1 Rubrivivax sp.
CGGTAGCTGGCGCGGTCATGCAAGGTGCTGTGGTGGCGTATCGGCGCCCAGTGCGCGGCCTGCGCGGCGGCGATGATCTCGATGGCCATGTCGACCTCGGCCACGGTGGGCGCGAAGGCATCGATGATGGGCCGAATCTGCGCCGGGTGGATGCTCCACATGCGCGTAAAACCCAGGCGGCGCGAGGCCATTTCAGCCGCCGCTTGCAAGGCACTCGCGTGCTTGAATTCCGTCACCACGCAGTGCGAGGGCACCTTGCCATGGGCGTGGCAGGCGGCCGAGATTTCGAGCTTGGCACGCAGCACCAAAGGGTGGTCGAACTGGCCCGTGGCCGACATCGCTGTGTGCGCGATGGCACCCCGATGCGCCGAGACGAAGTCCATCACGCCAAACGACAAAGACTCGATGCGCGGGTGCGCCGCGATGGCCTGGACTTCACGCAGCGCCCCGTGGGTTTCGATCAAGCTGTGCAGTGGAATGCGCCGCGCTAGGCCGGCCTCGGTGCTTGCTACATCGATGATGGCGGCGGCGCGTTCAAAGTCCGCCAGGCTGCGTGGCTTGGGCACCATCAGGTAGGCCAGCCGCGCGCCCGCCCGCGTGACGAGCGCATGCACCTGCGCTTCAAAGTGGGCATGTGCTACCGGCAGCACACGCGCGCCGACACGGTCGAAGCGGTTGGCGCTGGAGCTCACCAACCCGGCGATGAGCTGCGCGTGCTCGACCTCACCGCCCACGGGCGCGCCGTCTTCAGCGTCGAGCGTGACGTCGAACACCGGGCCCATCTCGGCCTGCAACGCCAGGCTCTTGCGCATGAGCGCTTCCACGCCGGCGTAGTGGTCGCACACGGGCAGGCTGATGCCGGGCGCTTCGTCCGGGTCGAACAAGGCGGTGCGTGGATGCACGGGTTGGGTTGGGAGCATGGTCAAGGTGCCACAGTGTGCGCCGCTCTGGGGTTCCCCCCCTTGCTGTGATTGGGTCGCGATGCGAGATTGAGGCGGCTGAAAAGATCATAGAACCAACCGGAGACCCAAGCCATGACGACACCCACTCTGCGGGACCTGTCCCGACGCACCTTGATCGGCCTGGCGCTGGCCGCCAGCGCCGGTGCCGCGCTGGCACAGAGCTACCCCGACCGGCCCATCACGTTGATCGTGCCCTGGGGCGCAGGCGGCGGCACCGACGCCGTGGCGCGCATGATTGCCAGCCTGGTCGAGCGCGATTTGGGCCAGCCTGTCAACGTCGTCAATCGAACGGGCGGTTCAGGCGTGGTGGGCCACTCAGCCATCGCCGGCGCGGCGCCCGACGGCTACACGATCGGCATGATCACGGTGGAAATCACCATGATGCATCACCAGAAATTGACCGAGCTCGACCCCACGAGCTACACGCCGATCGCGCTGGTGAACCTCGACCCGGCGGGCTTTCAGGTGCGCGCCGACTCGCCCTACAAGTCGATGGGCGATGTGCTGGCGGCGGTGAAAGCCAACCCGGGCAAGTTCAAGGCCTCGGGCACGGGGCAGGGCGGCATCTGGCACCTGGCTTTGGCCGGCTGGCTGCGCGACGCCAAGGTCGACCCGGCGGCGGTGCCCTGGGTGCCGTCCAACGGTGCCGCGCCGGGCCTGCAAGACCTGGTGGCCGGTGGCGTGGAGTTCGTGCCCTGCTCGCTGCCCGAAGCGCGCTCGCTCATCGACGCCGGCAAGGTGCGTTCGTTGTCGGTGATGGCGGGGCAGCGTGCCGCGCTCTTTCCCAATGTGCCCACGCTCAAAGAAGCCACCGGCTCCGACTGGGCCACCGGTGCGTGGCGTGGCATCGCGGCGCCCAAAGGCTTGCAGCCGGCCGTGGCGGCGCGGCTCGAGGCCTCGGTGAAGAAGGCTTATGAGAGCAAGGAATACAAAGACTTCATGGCCAACCGCGGCTTTGGTTTGTTGTGGGGCAGCTCGCAGGAGTTCGCGCGCTTCATGGCCAAGGGCGACGCTGATATGAAGGCGGTGATGACGGCCGTGGGCATCGCCAAGTAGTGCGCGGCTAACAAGCTAACTACGTGCACAACATCGACCGCCGGCTAGGCCTGGCGCTGGCCCTGCTTGCGCTGGCCGTGCTCTGGTCCGCGCGCGGCTTTCCGAGCGTCCCCGGCCAAAAACTCGGCGCCGGTTTTTTGCCCATGCTCGTGGGTGCTGGCTTGCTCCTGTGTGGGCTGGCGCTGGTCTGGCGCAGCCGTGGCGCGGGGCAAGCGGCACCTGCGCGCCTGCCCGAGCAGTCGGCAGGTGCTTTTGCCACCATCGCCGCCATTGTTTTGTACGTGCTGGCGGCCGAGCGCGTGGGATTTCTCATCGTGGCACCGCTGGCGCTGCTGATCCTGTTCAAGGCACTGCGCGTGGCCTGGGTGCCGGCGCTGCTGTGGGCCGTGGGCGGCACGCTGGTGGTGCACCTGGCCTTCTACAAACTCCTGCGCGTGCCGCTGCCATGGGGCGTCTTGAGGCCGTTTTATTGATGGGCGCGCGCTGATGTCCACCATCGACGCTGTGATGGCCGCCTTCGGCTTGGTCTTCCAGCCCTATGTGTTGATGGTCATCGCGTTCTCGGCCATCTACGGCCTCTTTGTCGGCGCCATTCCCGGCTTGACGGCGACCATGGCGACGGCGCTCTTGGTGCCGGTGACGTTTTTCATGGCGCCGATCCCAGCGGTGGCGGCCATCGTCACCGCCACGGCCATGGCCATCTTCAGCGGCGACATTCCGAGTGCGCTGCTGCGCATGCCCGGCACACCCGCGAGTGCGGCTTACACCGACGAGGCCTACCTCATCACCAAGAGCGGCCGGCCCGAACTCGCGCTGGGCGCGGGGCTGGTGTTCTCGGTGCTGGGCGGCATCTTCGGTGTCATCGTGCTCATCGTGGCCGCGCCCGTGCTGGCCGAGATCGCGCTGAAGTTCAGCAGCTTCGAGTACTTCTGGCTTGTCATGCTGGGCTTCACCTGCGCCATCTTCATCGCCGGCAGTGACCCACTCAAAGGCCTGATCTCGCTGCTGCTGGGCTTGCTGATTTCCTGCGTCGGCCTGGACAACCCAGCCAGTGCGCCGCGCTGGACCTTCGGCAACGCCGAGCTCACGGGCGGCATCTCGCTCATCCCTTTGATGATCGGCATGTTTGCCATCTCTGAAGTGCTGCGCTTTGCCACCGCGGTGGACAAGCCCGTGATGGCTGTCGAGCGTCCCTTCGGCAACATCTTCGCCGGCATGTGGGGCCTGCTGAAAAAATACCCCGTGCAGCTCTTTCGCGGCTCGGCGCTGGGCACGGCGGTCGGCGCGTTACCCGGCGCGGGGGCTGACATCGCGGCGTGGATGTCTTACGCCATGTCGAAGAAGTTTTCCAAAGAGCCCGAAAAGTTTGGCACCGGGCACGTCGAGGGCATCGTCGAGTCGGGTGCGGCCAACAACGCTGCACTCGGTGGCGCGTGGATACCGGCGCTGGTGTTTGGCATCCCTGGCGATTCGATCACGGCCATTGCCATCGGCGTGCTCTACATGAAGAACATGAATCCGGGGCCGACGCTCTTTGTCGACAACCCGCAGAACATCTATGCCGTCTTCATCGTCTTCATGCTGGCGCAGCTGCTCATGCTGCCCTTCGGTTGGATGGCCATCAAGGCGGCCAAGCAGGTGCTTCGCATCCCGGCGGCGACGCTGATGCCGCTGATCCTGCTCTTTTGCATCGTCGGCAGTTTTGCGATCAACAACAGCATGTTCGGCGTCATCGTCATGGGTGTGGCCGGCGTCGGTGCGTTCTACATGGAGCGCTGGGGGTTCCCGGTGGCGCCGACCATCCTGGGTGTGGTGCTGGGCACGCTGCTGGAGGAGCATTTCTTCAGCAGCCTGGTCAAGTCCGACGGCAACGTTTGGGCGTTTTTCGAGCGGCCGATTGCGGGCGGGCTTGGTGCGCTTACGATCATCGTGTGGGTGTGGCCGATGCTTGCACGCGCAAGACAGCGCGGCACGACCTCGGCCTGAGCAGCCGCGCCGCGGCGGCCGCCGGCCTCGGTGCTTACCTCACCCGAACACGTTGGGTGATCTTGGCGGTTTCGGCATTGCCGGTGAAGGCGCCGGTGTAGTAGCCAATCGTTCCACTGAAGTTCACGTCAAAACTGTCGCTTTGAAAACTGGCCTTCTCCATGGCGCCAACATATTGAAAGGTCGTCGTGCCGGAATCAGACCGCGCATAACTCCCGGTGGGCGCACCTGTGATGGATATCGTCAATGCCGTGCTGTTAAAGGCAAAGCAGCTCGGGTTGGCTGGATCCAATACGGCGTTGACGGTGGCAGCACCACTCGATTTGTTGACCGTGACGATATTTGCGAAGGCCGGTCCCGAGCACTGCATGAAGTTGTAGGAGATATAACCGAGCGTTGGGTCGAACCCAAATCGGCTGACGAAGATCGACCCTTGGGCGACGCCATCCATGTCGTCGAAACTGTTGGCGCTCAGACTGTATTGCACGCCATTGATTTCGGTGCCAAAGTTGACAACCGCAAGTAAGGTTTTGTATTTCACGTTGAGGGCTTGCCCGCCCGGGGCGGCGAGCGCCAGCGGCGATGCAAGCCATGAACTTGCGATGATGCAGGCTGCCAAGCAGTGGTATTTCATTGTCGATTTCCTGTTGTCAAGTTTGGGTGGGGCGTTGCGAGCACGTGAAAGTGTCACGCGCGGCGTCGACGTCAAAGAGTTGGCATCAAGTCCATGACGACGTGTCCACCTTACAGGCGTTGCAGGCGGCGGGTAGGCCGATGAAACAGAGGAAGTACGCGTCTTTTCATGGCGCGTCAAACCTGGATATGCGTGCCGGGCGCGGGTCAGCATGCTCAGACCAGGTGCTTCACCCCGTCTTGCTCGCCCTGCAACTCAGCCAGCGTTTTGTTGATGCACTCTTGCGAGAAGGCGTCGATGGCCAAGCCTTCCACGATGGTGTAGTCGCCACCGGCGCAGGTCACCGGGAAGCCAAACATCACGTCCTTGGGGATGCCGTATTCGCCGTTGCTGGCCACACCCATGGTCACCCACTCGCCGCCGGTGCCGGCAGCCCAGTCACGCATGTGGTCGATGGCCGCGTTGGCCGCACTCGCCGCTGAGGACAAGCCGCGAGCTTCGATGATCGCCGCGCCGCGCTTGCCCACCGTGGGCAGGAAGACGTCTTTGTTCCAGACCTGGTCGTTGATCATGTCTTTGACCGCCGCGCCGTCGATGGTGGCGAAGCGGTAGTCAGCGTACATGGTGGGCGAGTGGTTGCCCCACACGCACAGCTTCTTGATGGACGCGACCGGCTTGCCGGTCTTGGCGGCGACTTGGCTCAATGCACGGTTGTGGTCCAGCCGAAGCATGGCGGTGAAGTTGCGCCGGCTCAAGTCGGGTGCGCTCTTCATGGCAATAAAGGCGTTGGTGTTGGCCGGGTTGCCTACCACGAGCACCTTCACGTTGCGGCTGGCGTGTGCGTTCAGCGCCTTGCCTTGCGCGGTGAAGATGGCACCGTTGATGGCCAGCAGCTCGGCGCGTTCCATGCCCGGGCCGCGCGGGCGTGATCCCACCAGCAGCGCGTAGTCGGTGTTCTTGAAGGCGGAGTTGGCGTCGCTGTGGGCTTCCATGCCCATCAACAGCGGGAAGGCGCAGTCCTGTAATTCCATCATCACGCCGGCCAGTGCTTTCTGCGCCTTTTCGTCGGGGATCTCCAGCAACTGCAGCATCACCGGCTGGTCCTTGCCCAGCATTTCGCCCGAGGCGATGCGGAACAACAAGGCATAACCGATCTGGCCAGCGGCACCGGTGACGGCAACTCGAACGGGCGATTTCATGGGCAAACTCCTGGGGCTAGGTGGGGATTCGGGGGCTGCGCGCCCGTGTGCGAATCGCGTGTGCAAAACCAGCGCGCTGCGTGCGCGGCGATTCTAGGTCGCGCCTTTCGCGCGTAGCGCGTGCAAAAGCTGCCGTGGGGGCCGCCGTCTTCTATAAGACAACGTTTCATGCGTTTGGCCGCTTGCCTGTGTTGCAATCGCGCCATGCCGATCAAGCTGCCCACGCCCAGTGTTGACGACACCGCGCCGTCGTTCAGCCCTCTTTACCGGCAGATCAAGTCGCTGCTCACACGCAGCTTGCAGGCCGGTGAGTGGCATCCCGGCGAGGCTATTCCCGCCGAGGTGGAGCTGGCCGCGCGCTACAAGGTCAGCCAGGGCACGGTCCGCAAAGCCATCGACGAGCTCGCGGCCGACAACCTGCTCGTGCGCCGCCAGGGCAAGGGCACCTTCGTCGCGACCCACGCTGAAGCCAAAACGCAGTACCGCTTCTTGCGCCTGATGCAAGACAGCGGTGAGGCACCTGGCCTGCGCCGCCAGCTGCTGGACTGTCGGCGCATGCGCGCGCCGAGCGACATCGTGCTGGCCTTGCGCCTGGAACCCGGCGAGCACGCCGTGCAAGTGCGCCGCCTCTTGCTCGCGGGCATTGCCCCCGTGGTGCTGGACGAGTTGTGGCTGCCCGCCGCGCTCTTCAAGGGCCTGACGCTGCAAATGCTGAGCGACGACCGCGGCCCGATGTACGGCCTTTTTGAGCGCCA